>NZ_JAUOSD010000030.1:0-40125 GCF_030548265.1 Marinovum sp. 2_MG-2023
GCCGAGGCGCTGATCCCGGCCGATGATCTGGAATTCGCCACCCCGCGCAAGACACCGTTTTACGGCACGATCACCAAGGGCACGCATATGGACGAAAAGCGGGTCATGGCGGGGATCGAGCGGCTCGAGTCGCTTGCGGCCGGCGACAAGCCATTTTGCCTGATCGTCTCATTGCCGGGGCCGCATTTCCCGCATCACGTTCCGGCGGATTGGGTGGCGCTGTATGACGATCTGCCTGCCGATTACATGCCCGACAATTTCATCCCGCAGTTCACCGAGACCGGCAAACCCCAGGCCCAGGGCGCGCCTTACTGGCCCTGTCAGGACACCCGGGGGCTGGACCAGCAGGACTGGCGCCGCACCGCGCAGCATTATTTCGGCTTTTGTTCCTTCATCGACGATCTGTTCGGCCAGTTCCGCCGCAAGATGACCGATCTGGGGCTGGACGACAGCACCTCGCTGAGCTTCACCGCGGATCACGGCGAAATGCTGGGCGCGCATGGCTGGTTCGACAAGGGGCCGTTCTTCTACGAAGAGGTGATGCGCATCCCGATGCTGATCCGTGACGCGGGGCAGGCGGCGGCCAAGGTCGACGACGGTTTTGTCAATTTCCGCGATCTTTTCCCGACCATGGTGGCGGGCAGCGCGGGCGCCGGAATTCTGACCGAGGCAGAGACCGCGCGCCGGTTCGGCGCCACCCGGCAGGACCATGCGACCTATGGCTATGACGCCTATCAGGGCCGCCAGTTCAAGTTCCGCGGCATCCGCGAGGCGCGTTACAAATACGCCTGGAGCCCGCATGACATCGAGGAGCTCTACGACCTTGATACCGATCCCGGCGAACGGAAAAACCGCGCCGACGACCCGACCCTGGCCGAGGAAAAAGCCCGGCTGAAAACCCGGTTGTTCGACTGGATGCGCGCCGAAAACGACGCCCTCGCCCATGGCGGTTACCAACTGCCCGTCGGCAGCTATATCGACGGCCGCCCCGCAAACGAACAACACGACCACCAGCAACACCTAAACCCAGCGTTGAAACAATGAAAATCACTGAAATCAAAACTTATATGCAGCAGCGGGTTGATGACGCGCGTTGCAGGCGCGGGGGCGGTCAATAAAGCGTCAGGGCGTTGTCGCGGTAAATCGCGGCGACGTCTTTTTCGGCAACCCCGGCGGTTTGCAGGATGTCGTCGAGCAGATCCCGCCAGTGACGCGGCGTGGCAAGCGCGGTGGCGACCGGCCAGTTGCTGGCATAAAGCAGCCTTTCGGTGCCGAAGAGATCCAGCAGTGCTGTCACATGGCGGCTGGCCAGTTCGCGGTCCCGGGCAAGATCGCCGGTCAGCGGCAGGCCAGAAAGTTTGACCCGCAGGTTGGACAAATCGGCCAGCCGCGCCATCGCATCGCGCCATGTGCCAAACCGGGCGGGATCGCCGTCGGGCAGGCCGAAATGCGCCAGAACGCAGGTCAGGCGGGGATGGGCGGTGGCCAATGCGGCGACCGCATCAAACAGGGGTTGCGGGGCCAGAACCTCGACAATGGCGTCGACATCGCGCAGCGCGGCACAGGTTTGTGACGCCGCATCGCTGCGCAGATACTCCTCTGGATCGGGATCAAGCAGCGGGGTGAAGCGCAGGCCGCGAAACGCCGGATGGCGGGCCTGTTCGGCAAGCTGCGCCGCATGGTTCGGATCGCGCAGATCAATCCAGCCAATGACGGAGCGAAACACATCATGCTGACGCCAGAGATCAAGGCAGTGCAGGGCATGTTTCACCGTGGCGGGACCATGCACAAGCACCGCACTCTCTGCGCCGGTGTCGGCCAGCACAGGCACCAGATCCCCGGGCAAAAAGGCCTTGCCGGTCAGCGAGGGAAAGGGTGTTTCGGCGATAAATGTCTCGCCCCGGGTGCGGTCCCAGATATGGACGTGGGTGTCGATGGCACGGGCCGGCATGTCAGCTCTCTCCGGTGGGGTCGGGGATGTCCAGCTCTGCCAATGCGGTCCAGAAACCTGGCGGGACCGGCGCGGCAAGGTCATCAAGGTTGGATTTCATCCCCGCCGGATCAGTCAATCCCAGCACCAGACGTGTGACCGCCGGATGCGCCGCGCTATATTGCAATGCGGCGCGTTTGAGCGGGATGCCCTGAACGTCGCAGACCAGTTTGATCGCGCGCACCCGGGCGCGGATCGCGTCATCCGGGCTTTGGTAATCGAACCGCGTTGTCGGGTCGTCGGGACCGGTGGCAAGGATGCCAGAGTTGAACGGCGCGGCCAGTTCGACCGCAACCCCGCGCGACAGGCAGAGCGGGAACAGCGCCTGTGCGGCGGATTGATCAAGCAGGGTGAAGCGCCCGGCCACCATCAACACGTCAAGATCCGCCTCCTGCAACAGGGCCAGATGTGTGGCGGCAAGATTGCTGCCACAGCCAATCGCGCCGATGACGCCCTGAGATTTCAGCTCGGCCAATGCGGGCAGCGCGCCCTGCAGTGCGGCCTCGGGCTGGGCGTCGCAATCGTGGACAAAGGCGATGTCAATCCGGTCAACGCCCAACCGGGTCAGGCTGGCTTCGATCGACCGCAATGTTGCATCGCGGGAATAATCCCGCCAGTCGCCGGGATTGTCCTTTGGGTTGCTGACCGCGGCGGCATAGTCGCGGTAGCGCCCGACCTTGGTGGACAGGACATAGGCGTCCCGCGGATGCCCCCTGAGCAACCGCCCCAACCGTTCCTCTGACAGGCCGCCGCCATAGAGTGGCGCGGTGTCGAAACGGCGCACGCCCAAGCCCCAGGCGGCGGCCATCATGGTGTCGGCCTCGGCATCGGAAATGGGGGCGGCATTTGTCGTCCCCAACAAACCAAAGCCAAGCCCCACCGGTTTGATCGGCGTGGTCATCGGATGCGTTTTTCTGATTTTGGATCAAAGAAATAGGCATGTTTCATGTCAAAGGACATGGGATGCGGCGCGCCTTCGGCCATTGTGACGCGGCCCCCGGTCTTGCCGATCATTTCATGATCCCCGGCGGAAAAATGCACCAGCTTTTCGGTGCCCAATTGTTCGATGAGGTTGATCGGCACGGTGATTGGCGCGCTGTGGGCCGTATCGGCGGTCATGTCTGCGGTCATGTCTGCGGCGGGGCGAATGTCATCCGGGCGGATGCCACAGATCACGCGTTCACCAGCCCGCAGGCCATTGGGGGTGGCACAGGTGATTTCGCTGTCCCCCAGTTTCAGACCATCGGGTGTGACCATGCAATCCACCAGGTTCATCGGCGGGCTGCCCATGAAACCGGCGACAAAGACCGTGTCGGGATCGTGAAAGATTTCATCCGGCGTGCCCTGTTGTTCGATCCGCCCGTCGCGCATGATGACGATGCGGTCAGCGAGGGTCATTGCCTCGACCTGATCATGGGTGACATAGATGATCGTGTTTTCAAGCCGTTGATGCAAGCGCTTGATTTCGGCCCGCATCTGGCCGCGCAGCTTGGCATCCAGGTTCGACAGCGGTTCGTCAAACAGGAACACCTTTGGATCGCGAACAATGGCCCGGCCCATGGCGACACGCTGGCGTTGGCCACCCGACAAGGCGCCGGGTTTGCGGTCGAGCAGGGGCGTCAGTTCAAGGATTTCCGCAACCTCGCGCACGCGGCGTTCGATTTCGGGTTTCGGCATCCGCGACAATTGCAGCGAAAACGCCATGTTGTTGTACACGGTCTTGGACGGGTAGAGCGCATAGTTCTGGAACACCATCGCGATGCCGCGTTCCTTGGGGCGCAGACCGTTGACCACCCGGTCGCCGATCGACACCTCGCCGCCGGAAATGGTTTCCAGACCGGCGACCATGCGCAGGGTGGTGGATTTGCCACAGCCCGACGGGCCGACGAGCACACAGAATTCACCCGGCTGGATCGAGATGTCGATCCCGTGCAGCGCCTGATGGGCACCGTACATCTTGACGAGATTGCGGATTTCAATACGTGACATGGGGACTCCGGGACTTACAGACGGCGCGCTTCGTTGCGCAGATAAAGCAGCGTGAAGGCCGCCGAGATGATGAGGATGGACACGGCAACCGTGGCTGCCTGGCTGAATTGGAAATCCACAAAGGCAAGGCGGAAGGTCAGCGTTGACAGAACTTCTGTTGCACGACCGGGGCCACCGCCCGTGGACAGCCAGACCAGCGGAAAGAGTTGGAAGGTCCAGATCAGGTCAAGCAGGGCCACGCCATAGATCACAGGTTTCAGCTGTGGCAGGGTGACATGCCAGAATTTGCTCCAGAACCCGGCGCCGTCGATTTCGGCAGCTTCATAAAGCTCGCGCGGGACGGTTTGCAGGCCGGACAGAAAGCTGACCATGATGAACGGATAGCCGCGCCAGGTCGAGATCAGCAAGAGGGACCACATGGCAAGGTTGGGATCGCCCAGCCAGTCCAGCGGTTCCGTGGTCAGCCCCATCCATTGCAGGATATAGTTGATCAGGCCAAAGGGGTTGAGCAGCAATTGCCAGTTCAGCGCAACCACAACAGCGGTGAAAATCCATGGCAGGACCAGCATTGACCGGAAAAAGGTCCGGGCGCGGGGCGCGATATCGGCGTTGACCAGCAACGCCAGACCGATGCCGACAACCATGTGGCCCAGCACCGACCCAACGGTAAAGAGCAGCGTGTTCAATCCCGCGCTCCAATAGCCGGGATCGGTCAGAAGGGTTTGATAGTTGGCGAGGCCGACATAGGTCGGGTTCCGCTCGACGATGACATTGTCGTAGAGCGAATATTCCACCACCTTGTAGAGCGGCACGGAAAGCAGCGCACCAAGGATCACCAACCCTGGCAACAGGAAAAAGTAAGGTGTGCCTTTGGTGGTCATCTGGCGAATGGTTGAGGTCACTTGATCGTCCTTCATGCAAGGAGGACCGGGCGGACAGGCGCCGCCCGGTCCCGGCGTATCATTTGGCCAGTTCGATCCAACGCGCCTGAACGGCGGTCGCGGTCTCTGCCGGGGTTTGGTCACCCCGCAGCATGGCCTGGATTTCTTCGGTCATGACGGACCAGCTTCCGACGGCCTTGGGGGACTGGCGCATTTCTTCGACCGGGGTGTCGCCGGACAGGATGTCCATCTGTTTGATCAGGGTTTCATCCGCGCCTTCGCGCACCGCATCCAGCGCCTTCAGGTTGCCGGGCAGGGCGTTGGCGGCCTTGGCCGCGCGGGCATTGACCTCTGGTGACAGCAGATAGTTCACAAAGGTCCAGGCATCTTCCTTGTTGGCGCTGTCGGCCGAGATGCCGATTTCCCAACCATGCACCCGATAGGCGTTTTCGCCGTTCGACGGCACCCGCACCAGCGTGTAGTCCAGTTCAGGATTGCGGCTGGTGATCGAGCTGGAATGCACACCCGGTGAAATCAGGAACCCGGTGCGTCCGGCAATGAATTCCTCAAGATCGACACCGCCGGTGCGCGATGCCGCGCCGGGGGCCATGCCGCCCGCGTCGTTCATGTCTTTGAGGTATTGCAGGGTTTCCACCACTTTGGGGTTGTCGAAATTCGGCGTGGTGTCATCCATGATCCGCCCGCCATTGGCATAGAGCAGCGGCAGGAAGGTCAGGATCGGGCCGTTCGATGGCGGCTGAGAGGAGAAGGGCATGCCGATGCCGGATGTGCCATCCTGCAACGCCGAGATCGCGCTGGTCTGTGCGGACAGTTCCGCCCATGTGGCGGGAGGGGCATCAAAACCGGCTTCGCGCACCAGGCCCATGTTGACATGCATCACAAACGGAAAGGCGTTGAGCGGCACCATCCACGTGTGGCCGTCGATCTTGCCCAGCGGGGCCTCGACCAGATCACCGGTGGCAAAGCTGTTGTCATCCCGCGCGAGGTAGTCGTCCAGCGGTTCAAGAATGCCGATGTCGAGGAATTCCTTGGTCCATGGCATGTTGAGCCCCAGCACATCGGAACCGACACCAATCGCGCTATCGGTCACGATGCTTTCGCGCACCTTGCCAAAGGGCTGGGTGACAAGCTTGACGGTGATGTCGGGGTGTTTGGCTTCGAAATCGGCCACCAGTTCGTCATAGAAACCATCGGTGTTTTCGGCAGCAAACCATTGCAGCCATTCGATTTCGCCGGCCTGTGCGGCCAGCGGCGTCAGCGCCGTTGCGGCCGCCAGCGCGAACGCGGTCATCCGGGTCTTGATCATTGTTGTTTCCTCCACTTTTGGTTGTCCGGGGCGTGTTGCCCCGGTTTTCGGGTTTCTCACCCTTTGACGCCCCCAGCGGACAGACCGCCGACGACAAATCTTTGAACAAGCATGAACAGGATCAGCACCGGCAAGGAGCCGATCACCGAAAAGGCCATCATCTCATCCCATTTGAGGCCGAATTCGCCGACCATCATCGAAATCCCCACCGGCACGGTGCGCATGTCCATCGACCGGGTCAGTGCCAGGGCAAACAGGAATTCGTTCCAGGCCAGCAAAAAGGTATAAACCGCGGTCGAGATGATGCCCGGCAATGCCACGGGCAAAAGCACCCGCACCAGAACGCCCAGGGGCGTACAGCCGTCGATGGTGGCGGCTTCGTCGAAATCCTTGGGGATTGTGTCGAGATAGCCGTTCATCATGACGATGGAATAGGGCAGCGCAAAGGTCAGATAGGTCAGGATCAGACCCCAGAGCGTGTCATAAAGCCCAAGAAAGACGATCACGCCGAAATAGGGGATCAGAAGCGTGATGGTCGGCACCATCTGGGTGGTGATCACGAACAATTTGGCCACCCGGTCGCCAAAGAAGCGATAACGCGAAAAGCCGAATGCCGCGAGCGTGCCAATCACCAGCGACAGCGCAGTGACGGCCAGACCAACAACATAGCTGTTGATCAGAAAGGTGCGGAACTTGGGGTCGGTCAGCACCTTGGCATAGCCGCCCCAGTGAAAGCTGTCGGGCAACAGGCGCGGCGGCAGCGAAAAGGTTTCGGTGGTCGGCTTCAGCGATACCGAGATCATCCACAGGATCGGAAAGACCATGATGAAGGTCACAACCGTCAACGCGATATAGATCCCCGCTTGGCGCCAACGGCGCTGGCGGTCCTCGTTTACTGTGCGACCCTGTGTGGCAACATCCGCCATCACATCACCTTTATCGTAGCGTTGTCGATGAAATCCCAATCCAGGTCGATGCCAAGCCCCGGCGTCTGTGGCAGGTGGGCATGGCCGTCGCGCACGTCGATTGGATCTTTCAGACCGATGGCAAACAATTCTTCGGGCACCAGCACCTCGAAAAACTCGTTGTTGCGGATCGCGGCGGCGCAATGCAGGTTCACCAGTTCCAGCGGGTGATAGATCGCGGTGTGGATTTCGCAGTTCATGCCATGGGCTTCGGCCAGATGTGCGGTTTTCATCAAACCGGTGATCCCGCCGGACCAGGATGCATCGCCACGCACAATGTCGATGGCGCGGGTCGCGACCAGTTCGGCCACGCCTGCGGGGTGGTTTTCCGCCGTTTCACCGCCGACAATCGGGATTTTCAACGTGTCGCGCAACGACCGCATCGACCCGTGGCATTCGTCGAACATCGGCTCTTCGAGCCAGTAATAATTCAGCTCTTCCAGCATTTTGCCGAAATGCAGGTTCTGTTGGAAATTGAAGTTGCTGACCGGATCGGACATCAGACGGAAGTCCGGTCCAACCGCTTCGCGGCAGGCGCGGTGGGCCTCAAAGGCAACCTCGATATCCGCCGGCGGGTGCAATTTATAGGCCGCCCAGCCCTTTGCCTGAAGCTCCTTTGCCTCTTGTGCATAGGCCTCGGCGGTGGGCAGGGTTAGCGACGAGCCGTAAATTGGCACGCTGTCACGCACGGCGCCAAGATGTTTGTACAGCGGCAATCCCGCTTTCTGCGCCTGCGCCAGATGGCAGGCAATGTCATAAGGCGCATAGCAATAGGACGGGGTGAAATTCCACGCCCGGTTGAACCGGCGATAGTCATGCCAATGCTGTTCGCGGTAATCGGGGTCACGGCCAAGAAAGAAGGGCCGCAGCAATTCGGCCGAGACCGCGCCCATCGCCAGCGCGCTGCGCCCGGCAAAGCCAAAGGTTTCGACGCTCATGCCTTCGTCGGTGTCAAACCGCATGGCAAGGAATTCAAAATCAATCGGTTTGCCGTCTTTCAGGCTATAGGATTGTTCTGGTTCATGCCGGCAGGCGCGGATTTCGATATTGGTGAATTTCATGGGAAAGCTCCTTCAACCCGCCAGATAAGCGGCGTGTTCGGTCGTATAGAAATCAAGGGTGGAGGGGCCGACAGACCCGGTGCCAAGCCCGGAATCGCGGATGCCGACAAAGGGCATGTTGTCGTCGGGTGCGGTTCCGTGGTTGACGTGGATCATGCCGGTTTGCAGCGTGTTCATCGCGCGTTGGGCAAAGTCCAGACGATCGGTAAAGATCGCACTGGTCAGGCCGTAAGAGGTGGCATTGGCACTTTCCAATGCGTCGGCATCGGTGTGGTAACGTGTCAGCGTCAGCACCGGGCCAAAGATTTCATCGCGCACGGCGGGGTTTTGCGGGTCATCGGAGGCCAGCAGCGTTGGTTCGAAAAACAACCCGTCTGGCGATTTCGCGGGCGCGTGCTGCTGACCGCCGGTCAGGACAGTGGCGCCCTCAAGCTCTGCGGCGCGGACAAGATGCATGATCCGGTCAAGCTGGGCCTTTGTGGTGATCGGGCCCAGCGTTGTGGCCGGGTCGCGCCCCGGGCCGGCGGTCAATGCGTTCATGCGTGTGATCAACCCGTCGCGCACCGCATCATAGATCGCGTCCCGGGCAATCACCCGGCTGATCGCGGTGCAGCGTTGGCCCGAACACTGAAACGCCGCGCCGACAATGGCATCAAGAGCGGCGTCAAGGTCGGCCACGTCATCGACGATGGCCGCATTCTTGCCGCCCAGTTCCAGCGACACAGGCACCAGGTTCTGACCCGCGACCGCCCCGATCTTGCGGCCTGTAGCCACCGATCCGGTAAAGGAAATCGCGGCGATATCGGATGCCACCAGCTGTGCGGCGACATCACCGGCACCATTGACAAGGCAGAGCGCCCCATCGGGCAGGATGCCCTCTGCGGCGCGCACCAGCCGCATGGCGGCAGCGGGGGTGAATTCCGAAGGTTTCAGCACCACGGCATTGCCGGTGGCAAGGGCCGGCACCAGCTTGCGCAGGGGGGTCAGCACCGGGAAATTCCAGGGCGTGATGGCCAGAACAACCCCCAGCGGCCGGCGCAGGATTGTATTGGTCCAGCCCGGCGCACGGCCCGGCAGGGTCTGGCCGCCATGCGACCGGGCAAAGCCCAGCATCTGGCGTGCTTCGCGCAGGGATTTGCCGATCTCGGCCTTGGATTCTGCCAGTGGCTTGCCCTGTTCGTCGGTCATTTCCCCGGCGAGGCTGTCGGTCTCGGACTCGATCCGGTTCAACCATTCGACCAGCCGGTCACAGCGCTGGTTGGTGGTCATCGCCGACCAAAGGGCAAAGCCCTGTTGCGCGACGTCCAGGATCTGCGCCAATGCATCCGGCGTGGCGACCCCGTAACGGGCGACAACGGTCCCCAGGGCCGGATCGCGCGTTGCAAAGCCTTCGGCGCCCGACCAATCTGTCGGCGCGGGCAATACCGGCGGCTGAAGTGTCATGTCGCTCATGCCTTGTCTCCTGCTGCTTTCAAACCTGCGATCATCGCCTGTGTGCCGCCGCGCAGCATGGCCTGATCCGAGCCGGCCGGAACCACCTGCGCCCCGCGTTTGACCAGGGCCTCGACCTCGATGTTCGGGGCGGGCAAGGCGCCAAAGACCTTGCCTGCGGCCAATGTGGATTGCAGCACGGTGTCAAAAGCCGCGCGGAACGGCGGTGCATCGAATTGCCGGAACAGGCCCATGTTGGCGGACAGATCGTTTGGCCCGACAAAGACCCCGTCCAGCCGTTTCAGCGCCAGGATGTCATCGAGGTTGGCCACCGCTTCGGGGGACTCGATCTGGACAAGCACGGTCAAGGCATCGTTGGCATGGGCGAAATAGCTTTCGGCGGAATAGCCCCAGTCGGCGGCCTGGATCGCGCCCACCGCGACACCGCGGCGTCCCTCGGTCGGGAACAGGGCCGCGTCGAGAATGGATTGCGCCATTGCGGCGGTGTCGACCTGGGGGGCCAAAATGCAATTTGCCCCAAGGTCGAGACACCGTTTGATGCTGCCGGATTCGTGGTCGGGCAGGCGTACCATGACAGCGGTGTCAAAGGCCGCCAGCGCCTGGACCTGTGCTGCCAGCCCGTCAAGCCCGCCGCGCCCGTGTTCCAGATCAATCAACAGGTAATCCAACCCCGCCCCCGCCATCAGGCAGGCGGCCTCGGGCGAGCCGAGGGTCGACCAGGCACCCGATACGGCCTGTCCGTCGGTCAGTTTCTTTTTGAAGATGCGTCCTTTTTCCAGGGTCCGCGGCAGAGAGTCGGTCATTCCGTTTCCTTTGACGTCGCATAGGCACTGACGAGGTTGTGCACATGCACATGTGCCCCCGCCGGGATGTCGGTAGAGGCGCGGCCAATCGGCCAGCCGCCCCGGTGAATGGTCGCGCCCGCCGCAATGTCGAGCAGGGCGATCTTGTGAAAGACGGGGATGGCGTCGCGGGCGGTCAGGGCATGGGATGCGGTCTGGACCGTCATGCCCGGGCGGGCGTCGGCCAGCAGATAGGCGACCATGTCGTCGGGGCGGACCATATGGGCTTTGGTGGTCATATTGCGGCTCCGAAACGGCTGATGGATTCTGCGCCTTCGCCGATGATCTCACCCCAGGTGAGCCGGCCCGAGGCCGTGGCGATGATCCCGGCCATCAGATCCGGTGCAAGATCGGCCAGCGTTTGGCCGGTGAACCCGGCAGAGGCGTCAAAGTCGATCTGGCAAGGCAGGTTTCTGGCGGTGCCGGCATTGGCCGTCAGCTTCAGCGTCGGGGCCAGCGCGCTGCAATAGCTGTTGCCAAGCCCGGTGGTGAACAGGATCATCTGTACCCCGGCGGCGACAAAACCGGTCAGGGATTCCGGTGAATAACTGGGGGCGTCCATCAGGTGCAGACCGGGCGCAGCGGGCGCTTCGGCATAAGACAGAACCGATTGAATCGGGCGTGATCCGGCCTTGAGCACCGCGCCGCTGGCCTTTTCCTCGATCGTGCTCAGACCTGCCCTGATATTGGCGGCGTTGGGGTTGGTGCCCAAAAGATCCAGCCCCGCCGCATGGGCCATGGCCAGCCGGTTGGAGACCGCATCTGTCAGCGCCGCGCCAACCTCTGGTGTGGCGGCGCGCCGGGCCAGTTCATCCTCGGTGCCCAGCCATTCGATGCTTTCGCCCAGCACGACGCTGCCGCCCGCATCCACCAGCCAATCGGCGATTTGCCCCAAAAGCGGATTGGCCACCAACCCGGACGAAGGGTCGGACAGGCCACATTCAAAGCCAAGGAACAGGTCAGACATCGGGCAGGGCACCGGCCGCATGGTCGACAGATCGCGCAAGAGCTGCGCGCCGTCACATATCGCCCGTTGGCTAAGCACCTGGGCATCGTGGTTGGTGTCATCCAACCCCAGCGCGGCATAGGGGCGGCCCGATGCTTCGACCACGGCGATCATCTGATCCAGGCGCGTGCGGTCCGCGCTGATCAGCAGGACCGCGCCGCAATTGGGATGTGTCGCCAGCCCGGACAGGGCCGCAGTATGAAAGTCGCCATCGGCGGCAATCATGCCCATGCCATACATCGTCCCGGCAAAGACCGTGCCGGGCAGGGCCGCCGCCACGCGGCGCGCGGCGGCATCGGTCAGCCCGGTGCAATTCAGAACCAGAAGATGGTTGCGAATGCCCGGCCGCCCGACAGGCCGGGGATAGCCAAGAAATGTGTCCCTGTCCGACATGATCAGAAGAACGCCCGCTCTGCGGTGGTTTCAAGCAGGTCGGTTTTTTCCGCCTGCGTCAGCCCAAGTCCCGCGTTGACCAGATCAAAGGCCGCTTTCAGATTATGCGGCGCTTCATATTCCAGCACCGGCAGGTCAGAGCCCCACATCAGCCGCTTGGTGCCGAAGGCGTCGATCAGGGTGGTGATCTGGCCTTTCAGGGCGTCATAGGGCGGCAGGTCGAATTTGTTGAAACCGGAAATCTTGACCTGGACATTGGGGTATTTTGCCAGTGCCGTCAGACGGTTCAGCTGTTCGGTATCGCCGGGCATCACGGTGCCCATGTGGTCGATCACCACCATTGTGTCGGGGTGTTTTTCGCTGAGCGCGGCCAGATGCAGCAGCGCGTCGTTGTCCATATTGGCGTTGTTGCGGATCAGCGGGCAGATGTTCAGCCCCTCGCGTGCGGCCATGTCATACATCGCGTTCATTACCGGGGCGTCGACCCAATCGGCGGTGCCAAAGCCGCGCACGCGGAAACCTTTGACGCCCTCGGCCTTCTTTTCGACCATCATGTCGGGGCCGTTTGCCTCGGTCTCGCCTACGGCGCCAACCACGGCAAAGGTGCCGGGCGAAGCCTTGGCCGCGTCGGTGAGATAGGAGCTGTCAAAGCCGTGATACCAGATGTGCTGGATCAGAACGACGCGCCCCACCGCCATTGGCGACAGCGCCGCGAGCAAGCCGTCGGTTGGCACCTCGGCCGGGTTCAGGTCGGCGGCGGTGCGCCCTTCGGCCATGGGATAGGCATCGAGGTCATTCGACCAGGCATGGCAATGGGCATCAATCCCGCCGGTGCCGCCCTGGGCCATCAGACCCCGGGGCATCATGGTGGTGGCCAATGCGGCGGCCCCTGTGGCAAGCGCAGCGCGGCGTGTGAAATTGCTGGGGGTCATTGTCTGTCCTCTTCGTGTGTCGGTTATTGTGTGTGGCGTTTCAGCGATGCGCTGTTCCGCATCCGCATGATCACCGGCAAAACGGCGACCAACACGGCGACGACCAGCATCCCGGCGGCGATGGGATAATCCGCGGGCGAAGGGATTTTGCCGTTCGACAGCATGATCCCGGCGCGCATCTCGGCCTCGGCAATCGGCGCCAGAACAAAGCCGATGACAAAGGGGCCGAGCGGCAGTTTCAGCCGCATCAGGATCGCCCCCAGCACGCCAAAGAACAGCAGCACCCAGACATCGAGAATACGGTTGTTCGCCGCATAGGTGCCGATCACGCAGAAGACCGAGACTGCCGCAAGGATGAGTGCGCGTGGAATTTCCACCAGCCGTGCCAGAAAGGGGATGAAGCTGATCATCATCGCGAACATCACGAAATTGGCGATGCCGTAGGTCATGACGATGGAAAAGACGATTTCCGGGTTGTTGACGATCAGCAGCGGGCCAAGCTGAACATTGTGAATGAGCAGCGCCCCGATCAGGATGGCGTCAACGGTCGAGCCGGGAATGCCGAGGCTGATCAACGGGATCAGCGACCCGCCGATCGAGGCATTGTTGGCGCATTCGGTCGAGACAAGCCCCTCTTCCGCGCCTTTGCCGAAACGTTCCGGGGTTTTTGACAGGCTGCGGGTGGCGGAATAGGCGACCATCGCGGCGATATTGCCGCCGATGCCGGGCAGCAGCCCGATCCAGGTGCCCAACAGCGAAGACCGCAGCATGTTCCATTTGTGCGCGCCAAAGCCGCGCAGCTGGCCGGTCAATTCGCGCAGGCCGACGCGTTTGCTTTCCATCGGGACAATGCCGCCGCCCGCGGATTGGATCACCTGGCTGAGCGCGAATGTCCCCACCAGCACCGGCAAAAGGCTGAGACCGGCGGACAGGGCAGGGATGCCAAAGGTGAAGCGGATATTGCCGCTGGTCGGGTCAATGCCGGGGAGGGAAAACAGCATTCCCAGAAAGCCGGCCATGATGCCTTTGGAAAACGACCGTCCGCCCAGCGACGAGATCAGCACAAGCGCCATCATCACCATGGCGAAGAATTCCCATGGACCAAATCGCAGCGCGATCGAGGCCAGTGGCGGGGCCACGACAAGCAGCAGAACAAAGGAAATCACGCCGCCCACCAGCGAGCTGAGCACACCCAGCGCCAATGCGCGCGCGGCCTTGCCCTGGCGTGCCATGGGAAAGCCGTCGAGCGTGGTGAAAATCGACGAAGGCGTGCCCGGCATATTGATCAGGATGGCCGAAATCAGCCCGCCGGAAATGCCGCCGACATACATCGACACCAGCAGCGTCATCGCGTCGGTGTCTTTCATCAGATAGGTCATCGGCAGCGCCAGCGCGATCAGCATTGTGGCGCTGAGACCGGGAATGGCGCCGACCACGATGCCAAGGAAAACGCCGAGGAACATCATCATCAGGGGGAAGGGGGCAAAGAGGGTTGCCCCGGCTGTCATCAGGAAGTCCATCTTAGAATACCGCCGGAATGTTGACGAAGAAGATCCGGGTGAAGACCAGTTCCAGCCCCACGCCAAAGGCCAGCCCGCCAAGGCCCAGACCCAGCAGCATCGGGCGGGTCAGGGGCAGGCCGATCACCAATGCGCCGACCCAGAACAGGACGGTGGCAATGATCATGAAGGGCACAACCGCGCTTTGCAGAACCAGAATGAGCGCGAAGAAAAACAGGATATAGCCGACAGCGGCGGCGGTGCGGCGCAATGTGTCGGGGTCCGGGTGGCGCAGCGCGGCAAGCGGCGCGCGGTCGGCCATCAACAGACGAAGGGACCGCACCACTTCGAATGCAGCACAAAGAAAGATCACCCCGGCAATCATTTTGGGGACAGCGGCCGACCCCATCGGTTCGAACCGCGGGGCGGGAAGGGTCAGCGCCGCAGCATAAAACGCCGCCGCGATCCCCGCAGCGCCCAGGGCGGCAATCAGGCTGATCAGCCCGTCGTTGCTCTTGTCGTCCATGACAATCCTCTCTCGGGACCGCG
The DNA here is from genome assembly GCF_030548265.1 of Marinovum sp. 2_MG-2023. NCBI lineage: Bacteria > Pseudomonadati > Pseudomonadota > Alphaproteobacteria > Rhodobacterales > Roseobacteraceae > Marinovum > Marinovum sp. 2_MG-2023. The sequence goes on from NZ_JAUOSD010000030.1 coordinate 14,887, forward strand.
CCTTGGGTGGCGCGGCCTTGCATTCGATTGCGATTTTGGGGCGCTTACATGTTGGCCGCTGCGGCCTTTACTTCCTCGTAGGTCGGGCCATAGACCGCCGGCGCTTCGTCTGCTGTCAGGAATTCATTGGTCAGCGCGCGCTGTGCCAACATGGCCTGGAAGCTTTCGGATTCGTAAGCGGTGCGGAACGCGGTTTCGAGGATTTCCAACCGCTCGGGCGGGGTGCCTTTGGGGGCGAATACCCAGTTATAGTTGCTCCAGACCTGATCATAACCCAGCTCCTTGGCGGTGGGCACATCGGGCATGGCGGGGTGACGGTCCGGCGAAAATTGCACCAGCGCGGTGATATCGGGGTTCGGGCTGCCGACATATTCCCCCATCGAGTGGATGGTGACATCCGCATGTCCGCCAAGGATCGCCGCCAGCCGTTTGGCACCGCCACCGGACTGCAAAAGCCGGATGTCGAGCCCGTCGACCTTGGATTTCAGCATTTCGTGCTGGATATGCGGGGCGGATCCCAGTGCGGTGGCCTCGGTCACTTCGCCCGGATGCTCCAGCGCATAGTCAATCAGGTCTTTCAGCGTTTCGTACCCGGAATCGGCGCGGGCGATCAGGATGGAATTCCAACGCCCGGTCAGGGCCACGGTTTCGATGTCGTCGGGCGTCACCTGTGAGATGCCAAGCGCGTTCGACGTCAGCATGCCGAAGTGCCACATGCCAAGGGTATATCCGTCGGGTTCCGCGGTGGCCACGGCGGTGCCGCCCAGCGATCCACCCGCGCCGGGCATGTTCACCACGACCACGTTGGTGCCGAGGGCGCCGGTTTCCTCAAGCGCGATCTGAAAGGCACGTGCGACGGTGTCGCTGCCGCCACCGGGGCCAAAGGGCACAATGATCTTGATTGGCTGACTCGGATAGTCCTCGGCGCTTGCAACAAGTGGCAATGCGCTTAGGGCTGTGGTGGCCAAGGCGATGAAATTCCTGCGAAACATTGGTGTCCTCCCGGTGGTTTCAAGCTGTGGTCTTTTTAGAGATCCTAACTAAGCTCTCAGAAAAGATTTGACAGAGTCGGGCTGCCGAGTCAATTATCTTTTACGCTTTTTGAAGGAGATCCCCGGCATGTGCGCCGCCAACATCCTGTTCATTTTATCGGATCAACATGCGCACAGCATGATGGGCGCGCACGGCAATTCGTGGGTCTCGACGCCCAATCTTGACCGGTTGGTGGCGCGCGGGAAGAGCTTTTCCAATTGCTACACGCCCAGCCCGCTGTGCGTGCCGGCGCGGATGTCGCTTTTGACCGGGATGTTGCCGTCACACACCGGGTGTTTCACCAATTCCGATACGCTGGCCAGCGATATCCCGACCTATGCGCATGCGCTTGGCGCGGCGGGCTATCGCACGGTTCAGGTCGGGCGCCTGCATTCCATCGGCCCGGATCAGTTGCGCGGTTTTCAGACCCGGCTGGTCGGTGATCATTCCAGCAATTGGATTGGCGCCAAGGGCCATGACATGGGGCCGCTGGCCGATACAACCCGACCGCATGGCATCAGCCTGGCGCGGTCCGGGCGCGGTCACAGCGTGTATGAAAGTCATGATCGTGACGTGACCGATGCCGCCTTGGCCCAGTTGGACAGGCTGGGTGCGGATGATGACGACCGGCCCTTTTTGTTGCATGTCGGCTATATCCTGCCGCATCAGCCCTATGTCGCCGCGCCGGAACTGGTGGAAAAATACCTGAACATCCTGCCTGCGACGGTGCCATCGGGGGCGGTGCCGGATCATCCCTATTTTGCCTGGTGGCGCGATCACAGCGGCCTTTGCGCGGTCACGGCACAGGACACGCGCCGCGCCCTGGCGGCCTATTACGCGCTTGTCGAGGTGATGGACGCGATGATCGGCGAATTGCTGGACCGGCTGCACCAGACCGGGCTGGAAGAAGATACCCTGGTGATCTATGCGTCCGATCACGGCGAGATGATGGGCAACAAAGGCCTGTGGTGGAAGCAATGCTTCTTTGAGGACGCCGCGAGGGTGCCCTTGATCATGTCCCGGCCCGGCCATGTTGCCCCGGGCACAAGCGACCAGATTTGCAGCCTTTGTGACCTGTCCGCGACGATGATTGATGTTGCCGGCGCGCCGGCGCTGCCGTTCAGTGACGGGCACAGTCTTTGCCCGGTGCTTGACGGTGGTGGGGCCGTGCCACGTGATGTCCTGTCGGAATATTACACCGACGGTCTGGCGCGTTGGCCCGGACGCCAGCAGCGGTTTCAACGGATGTTGCGGCGGGATCACTGGAAATACATCCATTTCGACGATGCGCCGCCGATGCTGTTCGATTTGCAGGCCGACCCGCAAGAGGATACCAACCTTGCTGGACAGCCGGAACATGCCGCGCGCGAAGCCGAAATGCACCAAAGCTTGATGCAGGATTGGGAACCGGCGCAGATCGCGGGCTTGATGGATCGGCGCGCAGCGCGCAAAGACCTGTTAAAGACCTGGGCCAGTGCGACCAGCCCACAGGAAAACCACGTCTGGACCTTCGAGGCGGACGACAACATTTTGATCACAACATGAAAGATATTGGAGACTGCGTGTGCCGAGTGAACTGCAAGAGCCCATCGACGACGAAGCGACCCCACAGGCCCCAGTTCAACGATCGGGGGCCTATGAACGCTTTTTGAAATGCCTGATGCAGGGGGTGTTCCGTCCTGGGCGTCTGGTGACGCAACGCGAAATCTGCGAGGCCACGGGATCGACGATCACCGCCGTTCGCGAAGCGCTGAAACGTTTGGAAGGCGAGGGCATCGTGGAGCTGATCGCCAAAAAGGGCGTTGTCCTGCATGAAATCACCGCGGATGAGGTGCGCGAAATCTATCAGTTGCGCAAGATTGTCGAAGTGCCGGCCGTTCGGGCCTATGCGCTTGATCATGACCCTGCGGAAATTGATGTGCTGCGGCAAAAGACCCGCGACATCATGGATGCGCCGATGGACACCGCCGCGCAGCGCCAGGCATTGGTCCGGCGGCGGACCAAGCTGGACTGGGATTTGCATCAGACGTTTCTGAGCGCCCTGCGCAGCAGTTTGATCGACGATATTTTTCGCAATCTCGAAACCAAACAGATGCTTGTGCGCCTGCAACTGCCGCCCCGGTATCTAAGCCACGGCGAAGCCTTTGCCGAGCATCTGGAAATTCTGGATGCGATTGTCGCCAAGGACGCGGACAAGGCGGCGCATCTGTTGGAAAACCATCTCAGCACCGCGCAACAAAGGTTTCTGGACGCGATTGAGTACTGAGACCCGCGAGAGGGCCGTATTGGGCCGCGTGACGGTATGGTCGCGCCTTTAATCCCAGAGCGCGGAATTGGTCATCGTGTTCTTGGCATTGTTCAGGTGCTTGCGAAACGCGGTATTCGCGGCCTCCAGATCACCGGACTCCAGCGCCCGGATGATTGTCAGATGCTCCAGGATGGCGTCGCGGTTGCGTTCCTTTTCGTCGACCCTGTTCCACCTGTAATGGTAGTGAAATACCATTGCCACGACTTCGAAGAAGTCCGTCATGAACCGGTTGTCGTAGGTTTCGATCAGCGCGCGGTGAAACCGTTCGTCCAGCCGCGGAAAGGCCAGATAATCGCGGTCGATCTGGGCCAGAATGTCTTCGTGTTGCGGGGCCAGTGCAATCACCGCCTGATGGCTTTCTGATCCGGCACCCTGTCGAAGCAGGTGATCAAAGGCCCGCAATTCAAACATTTCACGGACGTCAAAAAGTTCCTCGGCGAAATCACGGGTGAACCCGCGCAGCATCCACGACCGGTTGCGTTCCTTGGTGATCAGCCCAAAGCGTGAAAACTTGATCAGGAATTCACGTATGACCGAGGAGCTGGCATTGAATTCCTTTTTCAGATCGGATTCGTGCAGCGCCGTGCCGGGGGCAAGGTCGCTGTTGAGCACGTATTCCATGAACTGCGATGACACTTTTTCAGTGGCGGATGCGGTTTCGGATTTGCCGAAATAATCCGATTTTTTCGGCGCGCGCAGCACCAGCTTGTGGCGGCCTTCCCATTTGATGATCCCGGCCTCGTCGAGGTTGGTCAAAATGGCGCGCACGGTTGTGCGGCTGACGGCAAGCGTTTTGGACAGCGCACTTTCGGTCGGAAGCGCGCCCGACACCCCCGCGCTTCGAACAATATCAAGCGCCTGATTGTAGCTTTCCTTGAATGTGCTGCTGTCACGCGACATGCCGGCTGTCCTCCAGATTACCGGACAGAGTATCGCCCTGGCTCCGGGCAAGTCCAGAGGCGGGGATCACATGACACCGAAGGTGGCAAAGGCCTCCTGGCTGCTCATGCCGTTGCGGATCGCCGTTGCGACCTTGTTTTCGGTGGCCACCTTTTCAAACGCGGCGGCAATGGCCGCGTCTTCGGCGCTGCGTGGGATGATCAGCACGCCTTCGTTGTCGGCAACGATCAGATCGCCGGTGTTGATCTGCACCGCGCCGATGGTGATCGGCGTGCGAAAATCCACCACCTTGCCGCGCACACCCTGATCCTGGGCATAGGCCCCACGGGCAAAGACCGGGAAGCCGAGGGCGCGGATTTCATCGGTGTCGCGGACATATCCGTCAAGGATCGCCCCCGCCGCGCCCAGATGCTGGGCCCGTGTCGACATCAACCCGCCCCACAGCGCAAAGTCGAGCGAGGCCCCCGAGGTGATATAGATTTCGCCGGGCTTCAAATCGTCCAGCGCCTGAAACATGACGCCAAAAGGCTGATCCGCCAGCGGGCCCTGGCCTGTGCCTTCTGGATAGGCGGCTTCGAGCACCGGCATCGCCCGGCCCACGATCCGCGTTCCGGGCTGCACCGGGCCAAGACCGGGCGGCAGGAATTGGTGGCGATACCCCATCACATCCAGCGCGTCGCCGATCACGGCGGTGAACAGTTCAGATTTGATGCGGGCAAAAAGATCAGTGTCGGTCATTGTTCAAAACCCCGTCGCGCCACCGCCATCCACAAGGATGACCTGGCCATTGATATATTTCGCAGCTGGTGAGGACAGGAACGCACAGGCCCAGCCGATGTCCTCTGGTGTCCCCAGCGCCTGCATCGGAATCCGGTTCAGGATCTTTTGCTGGCGTGGAATGTCGCCTTGGGTGGCCTTGCGATACAGGTCGGTGTCGATCCAGCCCGGCGCGACGCCGTTGACCCGAATGCCGCGCGCGGCAAATTCGGCGGAAAGCCCCCGGACCACACCGTTGATTGCGGTTTTGGAAATTGTATAGCCATGCACCATCGGCTGGCCGATATAGGCGGTCATCGACGAAATGAACGACACCGATCCGGGGCGATCCTCGGTCAGAAGCCGTTTGATGACACAGCGGGTCAGTTCCAGCGCGCCGCGCACATGCACATCAAAAATCTGGTCGAAATCGGCCATATCGGCCTCTTCGAAGGGTTTCTTGACCGTGTTGCCGGCGTTGTTGATCAGAATGTCGATGGGGCCGTATTTTTCCGCAATGGCGGCTTCGGCCGCAGGCAGGGTCGCAAGATCGCTGAGATCCAGTGTGGTGGTGGCGCAATCATGGCCGATCTCGGCAGCGGCGGTTTCCAGCACATCTGCGCGGCGTCCGGCAATCACCACCCGCGCGCCGCTTTGGGCCAGACAGGTCGCGATCGCCTTGCCGATGCCCGATCCGCCACCGGTGACCAGAGCGGTTTTGCCATGCAGCCCGTAGGTGTGGGCCAGTATGTCAGAGGTCAATCAACTGTCCTTTTCAAAGTCGATCATGATCTTGAAGGTCTCATCGCGATGCGCGACCCAATGATCAAAAGCTGCGGTTGCCTGATCCCAGGGAAACACCTTGGAAATCAGCAGATCGGCCATGTCGGGATGCGTCTGCATAAAGGCGATGACAGCGTCGAAATCGGTGCGGGTGGCATTGCGCGAACCGCGAATGTCCAGCTCTTTCAGGTTGAAGAACTTGGTCTCATAGGCAACTTCGCCCTTGGCATAGCCGATATAGACGATCCGCCCGGTAAACGGCGCGAGGTCGACCGCCAGCCGAAAGGTCTGGGCCACGCCGGCCGCTTCGATGATGACGTCGGCGCCGCGCCCCCCGGTCAGATCGGCGACGGCCTGTTCCAGATCGGTTTCAAGCGGGTTGATCACCGCTTTGGCGCCCAGCTTGCGCAGGGTTTCGGATTTGCGGCCAGAGATTTCGCTGACAATCACATCGGCGCCACGGGCCTGCGCCCCAAGCACCGCGCCGACGCCGATCATACCGCCACCCAGCACAAGCACGGTGTCGTCCGCGGTGACATCGCCCCGGGCCACGGCGTGGAACCCGACCGAAAGCGGTTCGACCATCGCCAATTGGTGCAGGGGCAGCGTGTCATTCACGATCAGCCGGTCGGCAGGCAGGGCAATCCGGTCGCAAAGGCCGCCGTCGCGCTGGACACCCAGCGTCTGGTTGAACTGACAGGCGTTCATGCGTCCACGCCGACAGGCGGGGCATTTGCCACAGGTGGTATAGGGGATCACGACGACCCGCGCGCCGGGCGTGTATTCCGCCGCAACATCGGGGCCGCATTCAAGGATGACACCGCCGATTTCATGCCCCGGAATACGCGGCAATTCCACCAGCGGGTTGGCGCCATTGAACGTGCTGAGGTCGCTGCCGCACAGGCCAACGTGGCGGACATCGACCAGCACCTCACCCGGGCCGGGTGTGGGGGCGGGGATGTCGCGAAATGCGGTGTGACCGATCGTGTCAATGGCAAGGGATTTCATCTGCGGTCTTTCTTCGAAGGAATGCGGCGGGCGCGGTGGCGCGCCCGCCATCGTCGGGTTTACTGGTAGTCGGCCACATTGTCGGCGGTGATCAGGATCCCGTCGATTGGCACCACGGCGGGGGCTTCTTCGCCTTTGATGATGTTCAACAGGTTCTGCACCGATTCCACGCCCATGCGGGTGTTGTCCTGTTTGATGGTTGCCGATTGTTCATCTTCGGCGATGGCCACCAGGTTGGCAGGGTTGCCGTCAAAGCCCACGATCACCAGCTTGTCGAGCTTGCCCAGGGCCTTGGCCGCGGACACCGCCGCCAGCGCACCGGGATCCCAGGCGGAAAAGATCGCTTTGATCTCTGGGTCGGATTGCAGGAAGTTGGTGGTGGTTTCAAAGGCACAGGCATCCTGCCAGTCGCAGATCTGGAAGATCACTTCGTGGCCTGCGGCCTCGGCTGCGTTCTTGACCCCGTCACGGCGGGCGTTGCCGGTCTGGTGCCCGGCCGAGCCGCCAAGGATCAGCACCTTGCCGCCGTCGATCTGGCCCACGATGTAGTCGCCGGCGATGCCCGCAGCCGCAAGGTTGTCGGTCTGCACAAGGCTGGAGACATGATCATGGTCGATGCCGGTGTCGACAGCCACAACCGGAATGCCCTTGGCCGCCGCCGCATCAAGCGAGGCGTCAAAGGCGCGGTTGTCGACCGAGCCGATGATGATGCCATCAACGCCCATGTCGATGGCGCGGTCGACCGCGTCCTTTTGCGCTGCGGAATCTGGCGAGGATGCGGTCATGTCGATGAATTCGACACCCTGCTTTTCGGCCTCGGCTGCGGCGGCTGTGGCGACACCGATCCAGAACGTGTTGTCGGTGGAATAGCCTGTATAGGCGATGCGCATGTCTTCGGCGAAGACAGCCGTCGTCGCGGCCAGCGTCAGCGTTGTGGCCGCAAGTGCGGTTTTGAATTTGTTCAGTGTCATTTCAGTTCCTCCCTGGTGGTGATGATGCCCCTTTTTGGGGCTTGTGATTTGCGGTGAAACTACCGCGCGGATCGTCGCCAGACGTCCCAATAGACGGCAGCGATGATGATGATGCCGATGGCAATGCGTTGATAGGATGTGCCGACGCCCATGTAGGACAGGCCGACGGTGATGGTCTGCATGATCAGCATGCCGATCAGGGTCTTGCCGACGCCACCCCGACCGCCAAACAGGCTGGTGCCGCCGATGACCACGGCCGCGATGGCAAAAAGTTCGTAACTCTGACCGCGTGCGGGCATGGCAAAGTTCAGCTTTGCAACCTCCATGATCGCGGCCAGCGCGGCCAGGGTGCCCCCCAGCATGTAGTAATAGATCCGGCTGCGTTTGACCGGAACACCGGCCAGGCGGGCGACCTCTTCGTTGCCGCCGATGGCAAAGGCGCGGCTGCCCAGCCGGGTTCGGGTCAGGAACAGGCCGGTCAGGATGGCGGCGGCGAACATGATCGCCATCGGCACCAGATACCCCGAACCGAGACTTTGAAACCCGTCGGGAAAGCGCGACAGATCCCGCCCGCTGGCCAGGATCTCGGCCAGGCCCTTATAGGCGGTGAGCCCGCCGAGAGTGACGATAAAGGCCGGAACCCCGGTGGCCACCTGCACGATACCATTAAGCGCGCCCAGCCCCGCACCGATGCCCAAGCCCCCAAGGACCGCCAGCCAGACCGGCAGATTGACCTCGGCCAGCAGGATGCCGACCGACACGCCCACAACCGCAAAGATCGACCCGACCGACAGGTCCAGCCCGCCGGAAATCAACACCACGGTCGTGCCACAGGCCAGCACGGCCAGGATCGAGGCCTGACCAAAGATCGACAGCAGAGTGTCGAAGCTGCGGAAGGGCGGCGACAGGACAAAGAACACCAGATAGATCAGCGCCAGCGCCGCAACCACCTGCCATATCTGCATGAATTCATGGATCAACCGGTCAAAGGTGCGCGATGTGGCACCGGGGTTGGACACGGCGGTAGAACTGTTTTGTGCATCAGCCATCTTTGGCGTCTCCTTCCAAAGTGCCGGTGATCAGGCCGACCAGCGTGTCGCCGTCGACCTCGCTGACCTTGCGCACGGCGGTCAATTTGCCCAGCCGCAATACCATGACGCGGTCACAGTAGTTCAACACATGCTGCATGTTGTGGGTGATCATGATGACCGACAGGCCGTGATCCTTGAGCGAACGCACGAGATCCATCGCCATCTGGCTTTCGCGGACCCCCAGCGCGGCGGTGGGTTCATCCAGAATGGCAATACGCTTGCCGAACATCACCGTTTTGGACAGCGCCACAGCCTGACGTTGACCGCCGGAAAAGGCCTGAGCATCGCGATAGATATCCGTGATGCGGATGTCGAGTTTGGTGAAAAGATCGCGGATTTCGCGGTCCATCTTCTTGAAGTCGAGAACGCCAAAGATGCGGCCCAACCAATCATCACGCAGGATCTCGCGGCCCAGAAACACGTTCTGGGTGATCGAGATTTCATTGACCAGCGCGAGGTCCTGATACACGGTTTCGATCCCGGCCGCCTTGGCGTCTGTCGGGCTGTCGATCTGGGCATCCTTGCCGTCGAATTGGATTGTGCCGCTGGTGCGGGGAATGGCCCCGGTCAGCGCCTTGATCAATGTGGATTTCCCGGCCCCGTTGTCGCCGACAACGGCCAGGACCTCCCCCTCTTCCAATGTCAGGTCGACCGCGTCAAGCGCCACGATTCCCCCGTAGTGCTTGGAGATCCCGCGGGCCTCCATTACCGGTTTTGTCGCCATCCCGGACCCCCCTCCGTCTGTCGATCGCCCGTTGTTTCAGGCGTTTGTGTCTAAATTGCATAATAAACATATTCGCATCTTGTCAAAGGAATATTTTTTTCATTTAGTGCATGATATCGGGGGGCTTACATGACAGACCAATCTGACGGGCCAGTATCTGGCCTGCTTCATTTGCATCCGCGCGACAATATTGTCGTCGCCATTCGGCCATTGACCAAAGGTGAAATGATCGAGATCGCAGACGCCCGGATTCGGGTGCCGCGCAATTTGGCGCTGGGTCACAAACTGGCGTTGCGGGACATTTCCGCAGGCGATGACGTGCTGAAATACGGCGCGCCGATTGGCCGGGCGTCCTGTGATATCGGGGCTGGCGATCACGTGCATCTGCACAATCTGGCAAGCCGCTATACCGTCATTCAAGACATCGAAGGGACCAACGCATGAGCGTTCCTGCAATGACAGGCTGGCCGCGTGCCGACGGGCGCAAGGGCATCCGCAACATCGTTCTTGTCGCCTATCTTGTGGAATGCGCGCATCACGTTTGTACCAAGATCGCCCGGCCCTTTGATGAAACCGATGTACAGGTGATCGGCTTTTCCGGCTGTTTTCCGTCCGATTACGGCCAAGAGATGATGGAGGCGCTTTGCACCCATCCGAACGTGGGCGCGGTGCAATTGGTGTCGCTGGGATGCGAGAATTTTCGCAAACAGGAACTGGCTGATCTGGTGCGGGCGTCGGGGCGTCCGGTGAACCTTGTCACCATTCAATCGACGGGCGGAACCGCCGCTGCGGTTGCGCAGGGCCGGGAATGGGTCACGGCGCAGGTCGACGCGTTGCGGGATGCGCCAAAGGTCGCGATGGAGGCGTCGGAGCTTGTCATCGGGACGATCTGTGGCGGTTCGGATGCGACCTCTGGGCTGACGGGAAATCCGGCGGCGGGGCGGGCATTTGACCGTTTTGTGTCCGAGGGCGCGACCTGTATCTTTGAGGAAACCGGCGAATTGATCGGCTGTGAACATATCATGGCGGACCGGGTCAGCGACCCGGCGTTGCGGCCCGACATCATCGCAACTGTGGAAAAGGCCGCGCGCTATTATGCGCAGATGGGTTATGGATCGTTTTCCAACGGCAATGCGCTTGGCGGTTTGTCGACGATCGAGGAAAAGTCGCTGGGCGCCTATGCCAAATCCGGCTCCAGCCCGATTTCCGGCATCATCAAGCCCGCGCAACGGGCGCCGGGCGGGGGGCTCTATCTGTTGGATGTGGTGCCGGATGGCGCGCCGAAATTCGGTTTTCCCAACATCAATGACACCGCCGAGATTATCGAATTGATCGCCTGCGGGGCGCATGCGGTGATCTTTGTGACCGGGCGCGGTTCGGTCGTGGGGTCGGCGATTTCACCGGTGATCAAGGTCTGTGCCAACCCGGAAACCTATGACCGGATGGCGGCCGATATGGATGTGAATGCCGGGCGTATCCTGCGCGGCGCGGCGACATTGGATGAGGTCGGCGATGAAATCCATGATCAGATCATTGCCCTGGGACAGGGCGTGCAGAGCAAATCCGAGGCCCTGGGGCACGTTGAATTTGTTCTGACATACAAGACTGCGGCAGGACCCGAACCGGGCTGCCACGTGTAGGAGAAACAACATATGTTGACAGAGAATCACCGCCTGTCCTTTGGCTGTGGCGGGCTTGGCGGGCTGTATCGCCCGGTGTCCGATGGCGAAGCACAGGACGTGCTGGCCGCCGCATGGGATCACGGGATCCGCTATTTTGACACCGCACCGCATTATGGCCACGGCGCGTCAGAGCACCGATTGGGCCGGTTCCTGCGAGAGCGGCAGGACTGGGTCATTTCGACCAAGGTGGGGCGAATCCTGAGCCCCGACAGCAATCCGCCGGAGGTGGTGAACGGGTTTCACAGTGCGCTGCCGTTCCGCCAGCGGTTCGATTTCAGCTATGATGGCATCATGCGGTCGGTCGAAGACAGCTATCAGCGGCTTGGGGTGAACCGCATCGACATTCTGTATGTGCATGACATCGGCGATCCCGGAGCAGGCACCGACACAGCCGAACATCGGGCGCAATTGTTGGACAGCGGTGTGCGCGCGCTGGAAGAGTTGAAAGCCGCGGGTGTGGTGTCGTCTGTCGGGCTTGGCGTCAACACGGTGGAGATCTGTGAAGAGCTGATCGGCAAGATGCCGATTGATCTGATCCTTCTGGCCGGGCGATACACATTGCTGGACCGGTCGGCGCAAGCGCGGCTGTTTCCGCTGGCCGAACTCCATGGCATTCGCTTTGTCATGGGCGGCGTGTTCAACTCTGGCATTCTGGCGACCGGCCCGGTCGAGGGCGCGCATTATAATTATGCGCCCGCCCCGCAGGACATTCGCGAGCGCACCGCAAGGCTTGAGGCGATCTGCCAACAACATGACACGCCACTGGCCGCCGCCGCCTTGCAATTTCCGGCGCGCCATCCTTTGGTGGCATCGACATTGATCGGCACCGGCAAGGTCAGCTCGCTTGCCAGGAATGTGGCGCAGTTCGGGGCGGACCTGCCAGATGCGCTATGGTCAGAGCTGGAGATCGCGCCATGAAAATCGATTCACACCAACATTTCTGGACGCTGGCCCGTGGCGATTATGACTGGCCCAATGACAGTGTCGCGCCGATCTTTCGCGATTTCGCGCCTGCGGATCTGGCGCCGCTGCTGGCGCGTGCCGGGATTGATCGCACCGTCCTGGTGCAGGCGACCGACAGCGTGGCCGAGACCGCGTTTCTTTTGCAGCTGGCGGCCGAGACTGATTTCATCGCCGGCGTGGTGGGGTGGGTCGATCTGGCCGACCCCGAGGCGATTGCGACGATTGATCGGCTGCGCGCCGATGATCATCTGAAAGGTCTGCGGCCGATGCTGCAGAACATTGAGCACACAGATTGGATTTTGCAGGGCGCGGTTCAGCCCGCCCTTGCGCATATGCAGGCCTGTGGGCTGCGGTTTGATGCGCTGATCCAGCCGCGGCATTTGCCAGCCATTCACCAGTTGGCCGAAACCTATCCTGATCTGCCGATTGTCATCGACCATGTTGCCAAGCCCAAGATGGGCAATGCCACCCAGCCGGATACGGCATGGCTGGAAGGGATGGCCCGCCTGGCAGAGCGGCCCAACGTCTGGTGCAAATTGTCGGGTATGGTGACCGAAATCGGACCCGCATGGAACATCGACGATCTGCGGCTGTTTGCGTCGCATGTTCTGGCGGTTTTTGGCGCTGAGCGGGTGATGTTTGGCAGCGACTGGCCGGTGGTCAACCTTGCCAGCGATTATCAGGTGTGGGCGGACACCGCCGCCACATTGACAGAGCCGCTTTCGCCATCTGAAAAAGACGCGATCTGGGGCGGCACCGCCGCGCGGTTCTACGGTCTTTGACACAGTTCAGGCTCTGACCCAGTTCAAACTTTGAAATGGGTCAGACTTTGACACAGTCCAAATTCTTAACACAGTCCGGGGAGGACGAAATGACACAACGCATGGGTTTTGTGATTGGCATCAAGGCGGCCGACATTCCGCGTTACAAGGAATTGCATGCCGATGTCTGGCCGGATGTCCTGACGCGGTTGAAAGCCTCTAACATCACGAATTATTCGATTTTCCTGCGCGAACCGGAAAATCTTATGTTTGGTTATTGGGAATACACCGGCAGCGATTTCGCCGCTGACATGGCGGCCATCGGCGAAGACCCGGTGACCCGCGAATGGTGGGCGGTGTGCGGGCCGATGCAATCACCACTCGACAGCCGCAAGGATGACGAGTGGTGGGCCGGGATGGAGCATGTTTTCTATCTGGAATAGGCGGTTACCGGAGCAGGCGCTTACCAGTTGGCCACCGCGCCGTCGGGCCGCCGCAGACGCGGGCGGCCCACCTCGGCCATCGCGCCCTCTGACCAGCCAGAGCTTTCGGCCGAGAGCGGCACGCTGGTCCCCCTGTTGTCGCCATATCGTTAGGGTTGAACCCAAACCGCGTAAAAGGTTTTTTGTACATTATCTGGATGGAGGAGGTTTTTTGACTTTACTTCCAATCCGTTAAGAGCACCTAGCGGTGCTCTGGGATGTCGCCGATTTCCTGCATTCGGTTTTCCAGCGCCGCCAGCATCCGGTCCCGGACTTCGCCATGTTCGGGCGCATCCCACAGGTTCACCAATTCGCTTGGATCTGATTCGAGATCGAACAATTCCCATTCCGGCGGATCGGTCTTTTCGCCCGTTCCCAGATGGCCCAGACCGTCATTGTACCAATGGATGATCTTGTAGCGTTGGTTGCGCAGACCATAGTGGGCAAAGGCCTGATGGCTGTTGTCGCGGTGCATCCAATACCGGTGGTAGACCGCATCTGGCCAATCCTCGGGCGTGGTGCCCTCAAGACAGGGTCGAAAGCTGCGCCCCTGCATATAGCTCGGCACTTTTGCCCCGGCAAAATCGAGCAGCGTCGGCGCAAAATCGACATTGCAGATCATCTCGTCGCGTTCGGCGGCCGCCAACCCGTTGGGGTAGCGAATCAAAAACGGCATCCGCAGCGATTCTTCGTACATGAACCGTTTGTCGAACCAGCCATGTTCGCCCAGGAAAAACCCCTGATCCGAGGTATAGATCACAATGGTATTTTCGGCCTGTCCGGTTGCCTCCAGATGGTCGAGCAGCCGACCGACGCTTTCGTCCACCGAAGCCACACATTGCAGATAGCGTTGGATGTAACGGCGATATTTGAACAGCGCCAATTCCCGTTCGCTGTCAAAGGTGAACACCTCGCCGGTGTTGGTGTCGATCAGGCGCAGCCCGGTCGGGTCGTCGGGATGCGGCACCTTGCGCCCCGGTTTGCCCTCGAAATGGATTTCGCCGACCTCGGCCCCGCCTTCGGGTTGCGCCAGACCCAGATCTTCATATTCAAAATCATTGCGCACCCGCATGCGCGCTTCCTTTGCTGCTTGCGACCGGGTGGCATAATCGTCGTCAAAGCTGTCGGGCACCGGAATATCAATGTCGGTGTACAGCTCGCGATTTTTCGGATGTGGCGCGAAATTCCGATGCGGGGCCTTGTGATGGCACATCAAGAAAAAAGGCCGGTCATCGTCCTGTTTCATCCAATCCAGACATTTGTCGGTGATCAGATCGGTCACATACCCGGGCTCGCGCGCGCGGCCCTTGGGGCCGATGAATTCGGGGTCGAAATAATCGCCCTGGCCCGGCAGAACAGACCAATGATCAAAGCCTGTCGGTTCATGGTCCGGCCCTTCGCCAAGATGCCATTTGCCGATCATCGCCGTGCGGTAGCCCGCCTGTTGCAGATGTTTGCCCAGATGGGGGCGGCGCGTGTCAAATGGCGTGTCCAGCGTCGTCACACCGTTGATGTGATTGTGCTGACCGGTCAAAATCGCGGCCCGGCTGGGCGTACAGATCGAATTGGTGACAAAACAATTGTTCAGCCGGACACCGTCCTTCGCGATCCGATCAATGTTCGGTGTCTCGTTTAAACGCGAGCCATAGGCCCCAATGGCCTGTGCGGCATGGTCATCGCACATGATGAAGAGGATATTGGGGGCACGTTTTTGGCTGTCGGTCATCAATTCACATCCATTTGTCTGAAAAAGGGCCGGTATGGCGGTTCGGGGCCATGGCCGGTGCGGGGAATTTAGATTTTATTGCAATAAATGCAATTCCGCATTTTTGAATGCCGTCGGCCGGGCGCAATGCCGGTGCGTTTTGCGGCCCAGCTCAACTCAGTCCAGCCCAGCGCAGTCCAGTTCAGCTCAGTCCGGTGTTGCCCGATAGGATGTTCAGATCAGAGATCTTCGCCAAAGGTTTCGCAAACCTGGCTCCAGGCTTGTTCCAGATGCGTCCGTAGTGCGGCCTCGGCGGCGTCGGGGTCGCGCATCAGGATACCGTCAAAGATCCGCACATGCGCCTCATAGTTTATCCGGTTGCGTTCGGGCAGGCGCGGCATTCGCGACCATTGCGGCGCAAGCCAGGTGACATAGGCCTTGTGCAGCGATGGCAGCACCGGATTGTGCGAGATTTCATAAAGCAGGGCATGAAAGGCGCGGTCGGTGCGATAGAATTCCTCGCTGTCGTCGATGGCGGCGCCGTTGGCCTCAAGCGCGGATTTCAACGCGGCGATGTCGTCGCGCTGTGCCTGTTGCGCTGCCTGCCTGACCAGGGCGCCTTCGACAAGGATGCGGGTGTCGAACAGGTTTTTCACACCGCCGGAATTGTTCAAAAGATGACTGACCACGGATTCCATCGCCGAAATCGCGGCGTCATAGCCGGGCTTGCGCACAATCGGGCGGTGGCGGGGGCGGGCCTCAAGCATGCCTTGTTTGGACAGCGCCTGAACCGCTTCGCGCACCACGGTCCGGCTGATGCCGAATTCTTCCATCAAAAGCCGCTCTGGCGGCAGGGGGGTGCCATCGGTGTATTCGCCAGATTGAATTTTCTCTGACAGCCGGCGCACCACCGTATCTGCGGCGCGGCCCGATTTGTTAACGCTGATCTCTGGCATGAAGGTCTCCGTCCTCGGCTGTGCCTAGATTACATCCATTATCAGATCGGCGCACCTGTCCCCGAGCATCATTGCCGGGGCTTGGGTGTTTCCGGCGTTGATGTTCGGCATAGCCGAGAGGTCGCAAACGCGCAATCCGTCGATCCCCCGCACCCGCATCCGCGGATCAAGAACCGCCATGGGATCATTGTCGCGCCCCATGCGGGCGGTTCCGGCAGGGTGATAGTTGGTTTTCACAAAGCGTTTGCAATGGGCGCGCAGGCCGGCATCGTCGCGGTCCTCGGGCGCGGGCAGCATCACCCGGTCGATATGCGAGGCCAGCGGGCTTTGTTCAAATGCGCGCAGGAAATACCGCTGACCGGCGATCATATCCGCCATATCGGCGGGGTCTTGCAACAGGTTGGGCGACACAAGCGGCATCGCGGCAGGATCGGCAGAGGCCAGCCGCACTTCGCCGCGCGACCGGGGTTTGACCACAACGGTGGTGATGGTCAGCCCGTGCCCGTCTTCGACCAGATCGCGGGTGTCACGATCCACATAGACAATGGGCACACAAAAGGCCTGAATTGTCGGTTCGCCATCAGGGTCCGCCGGATTGACAAAGGCACCTGCTTCGACGCCAGCCGAGGTGACAGGCCCGGTGCCAAACAGTTTGAACTGCAACCCGTTGCGCAACATGCGCCAGCCGTCGCCCTGTTTGTAATAGCCGTAAGGTCCGTTGGCGCGCGAAATGATCGGCACTTCGGGATGATCAACAAGGTTCTGACCCACGCCGGGCAGGTCGGCAATGCAGGGCAGGCCGTGTTCGGCAAGATGGTCCGCCGGACCAATCCCGGACAGCATCAGCAATTTCGGCGTGATCAGCGACCCGGCAGAGAGCACGACCTCACCGGAGCATCTGACGCGATGTTCGCCGGATTTGTCGCGATAGGTGACCCCAACCGCACGTCCGTTTTCGACATCAATCCGCGACACTTCGGCCTGAAGCCGGACTGTCAGATTCGGGTTGTTTTCTTGTGGTGTGACAAAGGCATAGGCGGCAGAGGACCGGCGGCCATTGCGATTCATGAATTGATAAAATCCGACGCCGCGTTGCTGCTGGCCGTTGAAATCATGGCTGAAGGGCAGGCCGAGCTCCTGAACCGCCTGCACAAACCGGCGTGACATGCCGTCGATATGCCCCGGGTCCGACACCAGCAGGGGGCCATCCGCGCCGTGATGCGCGTTCATCAGCCGGTTGTTGCCCTCCATCCGCCGGAAATGCGGCAGAACGGCCTCCCAGCTCCAGTCGACGGGATTGTTGGAGCCGTGCAGAAGCTGGTGCCATTCGTCGTAATCCGAGGGCCGCCCGCGCATATAGACCTGGGCATTCACGGATGACCCCCCGCCCAGCACGTGACCCTGGGGGATGTCATGCACCCGCCCGTCCA
This sequence comes from Marinovum sp. 2_MG-2023, assembly GCF_030548265.1. Classification (NCBI taxonomy): domain Bacteria; kingdom Pseudomonadati; phylum Pseudomonadota; class Alphaproteobacteria; order Rhodobacterales; family Roseobacteraceae; genus Marinovum; species Marinovum sp. 2_MG-2023. The sequence continues at coordinate 32,439 of NZ_JAUOSD010000030.1, forward strand.
GATGCGCCTGTGGCACGGTCTTGTGATACCGCATGAAGCGGGTGCCATTGATCATCTTGAAGATGCCGGGCGGCATGTCGAGCAGCGGATGACGGTTGGAATACCCTGCCTCTAGCAACAGCACCTTTGCCCCCCCGTCCGAGGCCAGTCGCCCGGCGGCCACACATCCGGCAGCGCCGCCACCGATGACGATATGGTCAAATTCCTGCATAACGGCCTCCCTTATTTAGACGTACCAAAACCTTGTGTCATGAAGGCAGAATATCAAAAAATTTGCAAGAACTGAAATATTCTGTTGACGGATGCGGTTTTTGAGCGGATGTTTCGATAACTTTAGTCGTACCAAAGGATGACAAATGGATTTCGCACCCGCCACAACCCTCGATGCCCAGATGCTCATTGGCGGTCAGTGGGTTGCGCCCCGTCCGGATGCCGTGATCGAGGTCGAGAACCCCGCTGACCAGTCATTTATCGGCACGATTCCCGATGGCACGGTGGATGATGCCGCGCGCGCCGTTGCTGCGGCGCAGGCCGCCCAGCCCGCATGGGCCGCACGCCCGGCGATTGAACGCGGTCGCGCGGTGCGAAAGCTGGCCAGCCTGGTGTCGGAACGGGCAGAGGATCTTGCGGTGCTGATCACCCGCGAACAGGGCAAGCCGATCAGCCAGGCGCGGGGCGAGGTTGGCGCCGTCGTCGGGTTCCTTGAACATGCCGCCGAAGGCGCGCGGCGGATCGAGGGTGACATCATCACCTCTGACAACCCGAACGAAGAAATCTATATCCGCCGCCATCCCTATGGCGTGGTGGTCGGTTTGACGGCCTGGAACTATCCTGCCGCACTGGCGGCGCGCAAAATTGGTCCGGCGCTGGTCGCGGGCAACACCTTTGTCCTGCTGGCGCATGAGATCACGCCGTTTTCGGGTCTTTTCATTGCCGCTTTGGCGGAACAGGCGGGCATTCCCGCCGGTGTGCTGAATGTGGTGACCGGGCGCGGGGCGGTAGTGGGACAGGCGCTGGTGGATCATCCGGGCACCGGCCTGATCACCATGACCGGCAGCAATCGCGCCGGGCGCGAGATTTTCCGATCCGCAGCTGACGGCATGAAGGTTCTGCGACTGGAACTGGGTGGCAAGGCCCCCTTTATCGTGATGGAAGACGCCGAAATCGACAAGGCCGTGGCGGCGGCGGTGACCGCGCGTTACACCAATTGCGGCCAGATCTGCACCTGTAACGAACGGATGTATCTGCATCAGGACATCGCCGACGAATTCCTTGAGAAATTCGTTGCGGCCTCGCGCGCGCTGAGCATCGGGGATCCGATGACAGACCCGGACATGGGCCCCAAGGTCAGCGGACCGGAGATCGACAAGATCAAGTCGATTGTCGACGCCTCGGTCGCGCAGGGCGCCGAAGTTCTGCTTGAGGGTGGGCCACTGACCGAAGGCAAATATGCCAAAGGCCATTGGTATGCGCCCACCGTGCTGGAGCTGAAGGACAATAGCTCGCCCGTTATCGAACAAGAGGTTTTTGGCCCCGTGGTTCCAGCGGTGCGCGTGCCGGATTTCGACACGGCGCTGCGGCTGGCCAATGACACCGAATATGGGCTTTCGGCCTATATCTTCACCCAAAATCACCGCCGCCTGATGCAGACGCCGTATCGGCTCAATTTTGGCGAGATTTATGTAAACCGCGCAAATGGCGAACAGTTTCAGGCCTTTCACAATGGCTGGAACCATTCGGGTCTGGGCGGAGAAGACGGCAAATATGGTTTCGACGGGTATCTGCGCAAGCAGACCCTTTACATGAACTGGGGTTGATCCGGTTCGCCGCGGCCAAACAAGAAACGCCGCAATTTCTGGGAGGAAATGACATGAAACGACGTATTATTCTGGGCACTGCGCTGTCGGCGCTGGTGGCATTCAGTGCCGGGATCGCCACGGCGGACACACCGCCACTGGCGCAGAAAGAGCGCTACAAAGTCGGCTTTGCGCAGATGGAATCCAACAACCCATGGCGCATTGCGGAAACCAAATCCTTTCACGACACGGCAGAGGCCTGTAACTGGGATCTGATCGCCACCGATGCGGCCGGTTCTGCCGCGAAACAGGTTGCTGACGTGGATTCGATGATTGCCCAGGGCATCGACGTGCTGTTCCTGCCGCCGCGCGAAGAAAAGCCGCTGATCCCTGCTGTGATGAAAGCCAAGGCCGCGGGCATCCCGACATTCCTTGTTGACCGTTCGGTTGATCCGAATGTTGCCAAGCCGGGCGAGCATTTCGTGGCCTTCCTTGGCTCTGACTTCATCGACCAGGGCAAGCGCGCCGCAGAATGGCTGATCGAGAATTTCGACGGCGATGCAGGTGTGATCGTCGAGCTGGAAGGCACCACCGGGTCCTCGCCTGCGAATGATCGCAAAAAAGGGTTTGATGACCGTATCGCCGAAGATGACCGGTTCGAAATCGTGGCCAGCCAGACCGGCGATTTCGCCCGCGATCTGGGTCGGCAGGTGATGGAAACCCTGCTTCAGGCGCACCCGGACGTGAATGTGGTTTATGCCCACAACGACGAAATGGCGATCGGGGCCATTCAGGCGCTGGAACTGGCCGGGCGCAAGCCGGGCGTAGACGTGACCATCGTGTCGATCGACGGCACACGTGATGCGCTTCAGGCGATCATTGATGGCAAGATGGGCGTTACAGTGGAAAGCTCGCCTTTCTTCGGGCCGCTCGCCTGTGAAGTGATGAACAAATACGCAGCTGGCGAAGAGATCCCCGGCTGGGTTCAGGTCAAGGACCGCGTGTTCACACAGGACAACGCCGCCGACCACATCGACGAAGCCTACTAAGGCATCAGGCCGGAGGGCGCAGACCCCTGCGCGTCCTCCGGCCACTTCATTGATCGGATACCACATGACTGACCTCATCAAAATGACGGGCATCGGGAAATCCTTTGCCGGGATTGTTGCCTTGCAGGATGCCAGCCTTGCGATCCGCCCAGGCGAGGTCCATGCAATCATCGGCCAGAATGGCGCTGGCAAATCGACCTTGATCAAGATCCTGACCGGCGTTTATCGCCGCGACGCGGGTGATGTGCAGATGAACGGCACGCCGCTGGCGATCACCACCCCGCGCGAAGCTCAGGATGCCGGGATTGCCACGATCTATCAGGAACTTAGCCTTGTTCCGCTGCGCAGTGTGACCGAAAACGTCGTCATGGGATACGAGCCGCGCACGCGGCTGGGTCTGATCGACTGGAAGGCCGCCCATGCGCGCACCCGTGAAATCCTTGCGCGGTTTGGCGTCGACGTGGATGTGACGCGCCAATTGGGCAGCTATTCCACCGCGATCCAGCAGCTTGTCGCCATTGCACGGGCGGTGTCGCTGGATGCCAAGCTGGTGATCATGGACGAAGCCACATCATCGCTGGATGATCAGGAAATCGAAACGCTGTTTTCCGTGGTCAAGGGGCTGAAGGCCTCGGGCGTGGCGGTGCTTTATATCTCGCACTTCCTGAACGAATTGTACCAGATCTGCGACCGGGTCACCATCATGCGGGATGGCCAGACCGTGGCCACCCATGACGTGGCCGAAACCACAAAGCTGGGGCTGGTCTCGGAAATGCTGGGCCGCGATGCCAGCGAAATTCAGGCCGCTGGCCTGACGGCGCTGTCGGGTGGACATGGTGAACCGGGCGAAGTTTTGCTGGAGGCCAAGGGCCTGCGCAGCAAATCCGGTCTGCGCGATGCGTCCTTTACCATCCGCAAACGCGAAATCGTCGGTCTTGGCGGGTTGCTGGGATCGGGCCGGACAGAAGCGGCGCGGGCGGTGTTTGGTCTTGATGCGCTGAGCGACGGCCAGGTGCGCCATCATTCCGGCGCGGCGCTGGACACGCCGGCACAGGCGATTGCGCTTGGCATGGGGTTCCTGACCGAGGACCGCAAGGCCGACGGCATCATCCCGCATATGTCAGTGCGCGAAAACATCACCCTTGCGCTGCTGCCGAAACTCACCCGAATGGGCGCGGTCGACCGCGAGCGCGAGCGCAAACTGGTCGCACATTATATTGAGGCCTTGCAGATCAAGACGTCGGGGATGGAACAGCCGATCCGCGAATTGTCAGGTGGCAATCAGCAAAAGGTGCTTCTGGCCCGGTGGTTGGCGCTGGAGCCCGAGATCCTGATCCTGGACGAACCCACCCGTGGCGTCGATGTCGGCGCGAAATTCGAGATCCAATCCATCATTCGCAAACAGGTCGCCGACGGTTTGGCGGTGCTTCTGATCAGTTCCGAATTCGAAGAGCTTGTCGAAGGCGCTGATCGCATTGTTGTGCTGCAAGATGGCCGCTCGGTCAGTGAATTGCAAAACCCCGGCATTACCGAAGGTGCCTTGATCGGCGCTATCGCGCACCACCATGAAAGGAGCGCCGCGTGACACGAACGCTTACCTTGATGCGGGCGGGGTTTGACCCGACTCGCCACGGCGCCCTCTGTGCGCTGGGGGTCATCTTGCTGTTTAACCTGTTGGTGACCCCGAATTTCCTGCATGCGCAGACATTGTTCGTCAACATCAGCCAGGTTGCGACAATCGCCATTGTGGCGATGGGCATGACGCTGGTGATCTCGACCGGGGGCATCGACCTGAGCGTTGGCGCGATCATGGCCCTGTCCGGTGCGCTGGCACCGCTGATTTTCCTGTCAGAATTCGCAGCCGCAAATCCGACATTGGGGCTGGTGGCTTCGATCATCGTGCCGATCCTTGTGGCGCTGTGCTGTGGGGTGTTCAACGGTGTGCTGGTCAGCTATCTGAACGTGCAACCCATTGTTGCGACGCTGATTTTCTTCATCTCCGGGCGCGGTTTGGCGCAGGTGATGACCAATGGCAATCTGCAAACCTTTACCAATCCTTCCTTCAGCTATCTGGGCACGGGCAAGGTTCTGGGCCTGCCGTTTCAGGGCTGGCTGGTGCTTTTGATCGCGGTGATCCTCTATTGGATGGTGACACGGTCGGTGTTCGGGCGGCAATTGCTGGCCGTGGGCGGCAATGAACGCGCCGCGCGGCTGTCGGGTATTCCGGTCCACCGGGTCAAGATCGGGGCCTATGTCATCTGTGCCGGGCTTTCGGGTCTTGCGGGATTGATTGTCGTGGCGATCAACTCGGCTTCTGATGCTGCGCGCATCGGCAACCTGATGGAGCTTGACGCCATCGCCGCCGCCGTGGTGGGCGGTACGCTGTTGCAGGGCGGGCGGGCGCCGATCTTTGGCGCCGTGCTGGGCGCGGTGATCATTCAGCTGGTGAAATACACATTGCTGGCCAATGGCATCGCCGACGAAGTCGCGCTGATCGCCAAGGCCGGTATCATCATCGCCGCTGTATACCTACAGCAAGCGCGCAAGGAGTAGACCATGCTGGACACAAACGCATTTGACCTGCGCCGGTTTCTTCAGGCCGGCGGGCATTCCTTCGGGGTCTGGGTGGTTCTGGTTGCAATGATCCTGTTTGGATTGCTGCGCTACGAAAACTTCGGCGGGGCCTATAATATCTCTTCTTTCCTCAACTATAACGCGATGTTCATCGTCATTTCCGTTGGCATGTGCTTTGTCATCCTGACCGGGGGCATTGACCTTTCGGTTGGCTCGGTTGCGGCCTTTACCTCTGTGGTGGCGGCCTATCTGTCGCCCTATGGCATTCAGGTCGCGCTGCCGGGGGCGGTCATGGCGGGGCTGGCCATTGGCGGGCTGAACGCGGTCTTTGTTGTCCTGATGCGCATACCGCCGTTTATCGCGACACTTGCCACCATGTTGGGGGCCAAGGGCGGGGCGCTGGTTATTTCCGGGGCCCAGACCATTTCCATCGACTGGGAGTCTAACTTTACCAAGCTGGGCATGGAAAAGGCATTCAATCTCTTGCCCTGGACCATTGTCATCACCGCTGTGGTGGTTGTCGGCCTCTGGATCGTGCTGGAGCGGACATCGCTTGGCCGCACCGTGCTGGCCATTGGCGGCGGCGAAGATGCGTCGACCATGATGGGATTGAACGTCAATCGCGCCAAGATCTTTGTCTATGTCCTCAGCGGCGGCTGCGGCGGGATGGCCGGGGTGTTTCTGGCCTCTGGATTTGGTGCGGGCCAACCGCTTGAGGGCGTGGGATGGGAACTTTCGGCCATTGCCTCGGTTGTGGTGGGCGGCACGCTTTTGACCGGCGGCATGGGGTCCGTCGGGGCAACGGTTGCCGGGGCGCTGCTTCTGGGACTGGTGTTCAACATCCTCAATTTCGAAAATGGCCGGGGCGTCATCAGCCTCAGCGCCTATTGGCAGATGGTGATCAGAGGTGGATTCCTCTTTGTCGTGATCCTGCTACAAAGCCACCTGGCCAGACGTTCCAAGGGAGCCACCCAATGACCAAGATCACATCCGTCGAAGCACGCCTGTTCAACGTGCCACTTGCCGAAGTTCTGAGCGATGCCAAACACGGGGATCACACGCATTTCGAACTGATCACCGCCACCGTCACGCTGGAGGACGGCAGTCACGGCACCGGCTACAGCTATACCGGCGGGCGCGGCGGCCATGCGATTGTGGCCATGATCACCCATGATCTCGCGCCGTTCCTGGTGGGGCGCGATGCCGAGGATGTCGAGGCGCTTTATGAAGCGATGCAATGGCATATGCATTATGTTGCGCGCGGCGGTGTGGCGTCTTTTGCGATTTCGGCGGTGGATATCGGGCTGTGGGATCTGCGCGGCAAGCGCACGGGCCAACCGCTGTGGAAAATGGCCGGCGGCACCGACAATCGCTGTCGCGCTTATGCCGGCGGGATCGACCTGAACTTTCCGCTGCCCAAACTTCTGGACAGTGTGCGCGGCTATCTTGCGCGTGGCTTCAACGGGGTAAAGATCAAGATCGGCCAACCCGATTTGGCCGATGATGTCGCCCGGATCAAGGCAGTGCGCGAATTGATCGGGCCCGACGTGGCCTTTATGGTGGATGCCAATTACGCGATGAGCGTCGACCAGGCGATCGCGGCCGCACGTGCCTTTGCGCCTTATGACTTGACTTGGTTCGAAGAGCCGACGATCCCCGATGATTACAAGGGCTTTGGCCGCATTGCCGAGGAAACAGGCATGCCGCTGGCGATGGGGGAAAACCTGCATACGATCCACGAATTCGAATATGCCTTCGATGATGCGCGGCTGGCCTTCATCCAGCCCGACGCCAGCAATTGCGGCGGCATCACCGGTTGGCTTCAGGTCGCCGCGCTGAGCCGCAAGCACAATATGCCGGTCTGTAGCCACGGGATGCAGGAACTGCACGTCAGCCTTGTTTCGGCCCAGCCCAACCCCGGCTGGATCGAGGTCCATTCCTTCCCCATCGACGAATACACCCACCGCCCGCTGGTGGTCGAGGATCACATGGCCGTGGCCCCCGACACACCGGGCACGGGCGTGGAATTCGACTGGGATAAACTGAACGCAGCACATGAGGACTTGAACGGATGAGCACCATCACCGCCGCCTATTACCGCGGCAACAAAACCTTTGAAGTAAAAGAGATCGAAGCCCGCCCCCCTGCGGCTGGCGAGGTTCAGGTGCGGGTTGCCTATTGCGGCATCTGTGGCACCGATCTGCATGCCTATCACGGCAATATGGACGCCCGTGTCGGCTTTGAGCGCATTCTCGGGCATGAGATGTC
>NZ_JAUOSD010000031.1:0-40009 GCF_030548265.1 Marinovum sp. 2_MG-2023
TTAAGGCGAGGCAAACTGGTCGGAATTCTCATACCGCTAAAATAGCCCGGTCATGTCTGACGAACAAGTTGGCAATGCCTTCGATCGTTGCGATCGGCCAAGGCGGCCCTAAGCGGGATCGAGACGATACGAACGATCAAACGCGGTCACATCCACCACAAACATCCAGGGGCCACGGGAGAGATCGCGTTCATCGACGGACTGTTCGACCGCGCCGCCACGTAGCCGACGTACAACACTGTTATCCATGCGGCCGTCGTCAATTAACGCAGCAGTCCCCTTCAGGGTAGCGCGCTCCGCCGTCGGTAAAAAATTGGAACCAATATAGATAGTGACGAAGATTAAACCGGAGGAAGGGGCGGCGCATGGGCCTGCTCCATTTGATTTCGAGTTAGGTAAGACCTCACTCTCGCATGCCGCCTTGCAGGTCTACTGTTTCGTCGAGTTCGCGCGCATCGGCCGTTGCGCCCACTGGACCCACAAATGCGCGGGGATGTCGGAGAGATTGTCATAAAAGCCATCACTCGCGCGCCGGACCCGCGCGGGTCCGGCCCCTGGGTGTCAATCAAAACCGGGACGGGCGTCAGCGGGTAGAAGACTGGTATAACCGGTCCCAACACGTTGCTCCAGCTCGGCCTTGGCCTCGCGCACCAGGTCGGGGTCACCAAAGGCCTCTTTGGCGGTCATGGCCATGACTTTGGCGGCGTGGAACATACCGCGATAGGCCGAACGGCTCTTACCCTGGGCGACCATTTGCCATGTGTGAAAGGGTGTGCCGATCGCATAGTTCGCACCCCAGATTTGCACCGTTGGAACGCACCAACTGACGTCGCCAACATCGGTCGATGCCGCCAGGGATTTCGGTGAATGGTCTTCGGGTAACAGAACGTCATACAGGGCTTTGTCGTCGCTTTTGCTGCAGCCGACGAATTCATAGGCGGCTTTGATACTGCCTGCATCCAGGGTCGCCTGAAACTTCGCGGCATAGGCTTTGTCATCATCGTCGAATGCGGGCGGGCCGACCTGGCGCAAGACCTGGTCCATGGTCGCGGCCAGCCTGTCGTTTGGCACGATCTCGGCAACGGCGGTCAGAATGCGGGTCTGTACATGCGTTTCGGTCATCAGCGCCGCCCCCTGCGCCACCTTTTCAAGCCGGGCGATGAGATCACCAAGCCCCTGTGTCCGGGGGCTGCGTGCAACATAGCGGACCCGCGCCCTGGCGGGGACGACATTGGGCGAACGGCCACCCACATCAAGATAGGTGTAATGCAGTCGGTCCTCGTCCGGCATGTGTTCCCGCAGGTAATTGGCCCCGATGTTCATCAGTTCCGCCGCATCCAGGGCCGACCGGCCAAGGTGCGGGCTGGCGGCGGCGTGGGACGAGCGACCATGGAAGGTGAAATCAATCCGCGAAGAAGCCAAAGAACTGCCGCGAATGATCTGGGTGATACAGCTTGGGTGCCAGGTGATCGCGATATCGACATCGCGGAACAGCCCCGCAGCAACCATAAAGGCCTTGCCCGCGCCCCCTTCTTCGGCGGGGCATCCGTAATACCGTACGCGTCCGGGCAGATTGTGTTTGCGCAACCAATTGCGGGTGGCGACCGCCGCCATCATGGCCCCCGCACCCAACATATTATGCCCACAGCCATGACCATTTGCGTCAGGTTCGACCGGGTCCGGATGCGCGACATCGGCCTTTTGACTAAGGGACGAAAGGGCGTCGTATTCCCCCAAAAAGGCGATGATGGGGCCGCCGGTTCCGGATTCGGCAAGAATGGCGTTCGGCACCTCCCCCGCGTTCGGCGTGACCTGAAACCCGTGGTGATCCAGCTCTGCGATATGCGCGGCGGATGACTGGGTTTCCTCATAGCATGTTTCAGGCGTCGCCCAGACCCGATCAGCCAGCGCGGCAAACCGTGTTTCAAGCGCGCCTAGCTCTGCCTCCAGCGCATGTTCGTTGATTGGCATTCTGTTCCTTTCTGGCGATCTGGGATCCGCACTTGCCAAAGCCAGGCAGCGATTGGCGGGTAGCCTTAGGCGTTGTGGCAGGCCACCGTGCTTTCGTCGCCCTTATCGACAAGGCGCGGAAGCTCGGCCTTGCAGATGTCGGTCGCCCTGGGACAGCGGGTGTGAAACGGACAGCCAGAGGGCGGGTTCAGCGGCGAGGGGATTTCACCCGTCAGCAGGTCATGCGAGCGCCGCGCACGCGGATGCGCCGCCGGAGCAGAGTTGATCAAAGCCTGCGTATAGGGATGCATCGGCGCCGCAAAAAGGCGTCGTTTGGGCGCGATCTCTACGATCCGGCCAAGGTACATCACCGCGACACGGTCCGCGATATGTTCAACGATCCCAAGGTCATGAGAGATGAACAGATAGGCGACCTGCATCTCCTGTTGAATGTCCTTCATCAGGTTGATCACCTGCGCCTGCACACTGACATCCAGCGCCGACACAGGTTCGTCCGCAATGATCACCGACGGAGAAACGGCAAGCGCACGGGCGATCCCCAGTCGTTGCTTTTGACCGCCTGAAAATTCGAACGCATATTTGCCGATCGCATCGGGCCGCAACCCAACCTTGTCAAAGAGGTCTAGCACGGTCTCCCGCCGTTCGGCCCTGCTAAAGCGTCGGAAATTCTCTATCGGTTCCATCACGACGTCCGCAGCGGTCAATTTGGGATTGAGAGAGGCGCTTGGATCTTGAAACACCATTTGCATGCGCTGCCGGGTTTGACGCAAGGCGCGGCCCCGCTGTGCCGTCAGGTCGATGTCATCCAACAGAACCTGGCCCGAGGTCGGCGTCAATAGGCGCATCAACACGCGGGCCAAGGTGGATTTGCCACAGCCTGATTCACCCACTAGGGCAAGCGTTTCCCCTCGCGCCAGATCAAAGGAAATATCATCAACGGCTTTCACCGTGCCCCTGTCGCGGCCAAACATACCAGCACCAAGGCGGAAGTGCCGCGTCAGCCCACGCGCTTCGAGAACGTTCGTCATTGTGCTTTCCCCTCTAGTGGCGGCAGGTTTTCAGCCTCGAAACAAGCAACTTGATGAGCGTCGCCCAGGGATCGTAAATCGGGCGTTGCGGCGTGGCACCGCGACGTCGCAAAGGGACAGCGCGGGGCAAAGGAACAGCCGATAATGGGTTTGTTCAGGGCCGGCACGACCCCCTTGATTTCCGTCAACCGGTCACCAGACTGCGCACCAAGACGCGGTTTGGCGGTCATCAGGCCGCGCGTATAAGGATGCAGCGGCGTGTCAAAAAGCGTCTCAACCGGGGCCTGTTCAACGATCCGCCCCGCATACATGACAGCCACGCGATCACAGGTTTCCGCAACCACACCCAGATCATGGGTAATCATGATGACCGAGGTGCCCGTTTCCTTTTGAAGGTCCGACATCAGCCGCAAGATCTGGGCCTGAATCGTGACGTCCAGCGCCGTTGTCGGTTCGTCCGCAATCAACAATCGTGGCCGACACGCGAGAGATATCGCAACCATCGCCCGTTGCCGCATACCCCCGGAAAATTGGTGCGGGTATTCGTTGAACCGACGTTCTGCATCCGGAATCCGGACAAAGTTCATCACCTCAAGCGCACGTTTTCGCGCCTCGCGTTTGCTGATCCCTTCATGCAGGATCACGGTTTCCGCGATCTGACGGCCGACCTTGTGAACAGGGTTGAGCGAGGTCATCGGCTCTTGAAAGATCATCGCGATCTTGTCGCCACGGATATCACGCAGGTCCTTAGCAGATTTGCTGAGCAGGCTTTCGCCTTGAAACACGATATCCCCCCCCACAACCCGACCAATCCGGTCCGGCAGCAGGCCCATGATGGACAAGGAGGTGACACTCTTTCCACAGCCGGACTCTCCGACAATGCCAAGTGTTTCCCCCTCGTGGACGTCAAAGCTCACACCATCAACGGCACGGGTGACCCCGTCTTCGTTAAAGAAATGCGTTTGCAGGTTTTCGACGGAAAGCAGTTTTGCCATAATCACATCCTCCGGGCCAATTTGGGATCCAGGCGGTCGCGCAGCCCGTCACCGATCAGGTTGATGGCAAGAACCGTCAGCGCCAAAGCCAACCCTGGTGCAAAAATCGTCATCGGGGCCCGCGACAAATACAGGCGGCTTTCAGAGATCATATTGCCCCAGCTTGGGATCTCAGGCGGGGTGCCCGCGCCAACAAAGGACAGCGCACTTTCGATCAGGATCGCAGACGCGGCGACATAAGTGGCCTGCACGATCAGCGGCGGCACCGTCGCTGGTAGAATATGCCGCCATAGGATCTTGAACGTCCGAGCACCCCCGGCGACCGCCGCCTCAACATAGGGTTGCCGCCGCACCGAAAGCACGACCGAGCGAACCAACCGCACCACGCGCGGAATTTCGGGGATTGTGATCGCCACGATGACCGTGCCGACACTGGCAGAGGTCAGCGACACCAACGAGATCGCCAGCAGAACCGCCGGGATCGACATCAGCGCATCCATGACGGTCATGACCGGCGTTTCCAGCCACTGAATATACCCGGCAAGCAGCCCAAGGATGACCCCAAAGGTGATGGCCAGTACGGCCACCGCACAACCAACCAATAGGGACACGCGTGCGCCATAGATCGTGCGCCCCAAAATGTCGCGGCCCTGGGCATCGGTGCCAAGCCAATGCGCGGTCGATATGGGTTTCAACCGCTCCATCGGGTTCAGGCTTGATACGTCACCGACCAAAAGCGGAGAGGCCAGCGCAAGTACCAGGAAAATCGTTAGGATCGTCGCCCCGAATGTCAGGGTCGGATTGCGCCGAAGAAACCGTGTCAGTCGTGCCGTGGCAATCGGCGCGGGCGTCGGTTTATGGGTGGATACATAGGTCATGATTTACGGGTCCTCGGGTCAATCAGCCCATAGCTCAGGTCGACCATAAGATTGACGAGCACATAAACTGCGGACAGCATCAGTGTGATGCCCTGGATGATGGGGTAATCGCGCTTGGTGATGGCATCGATGACAAGCCGCCCGATGCCGGGAATGTTGAACACGGTCTCCGTGATCACCACACCGCCGATGAGCATGGAAAAACCCAGCCCAATGATCGTAACGATTGGCACCCCGGCATTCTGAAGGGCGTGGCCGTACAGAACAGTGTTCGGCGCGACGCCCTTTGCGCGGGCCGTGCGAATGTAATCCTCTGACAGCACCTCTAGCATCGTGGCGCGGGTGATCCGGGCAATCAGCGCGATGTACGTCAGGCTAAGCACAAGCGCGGGCAGAATCAGAGCGTGTAACCAGGGGCCGACACCCTCTGACAGGGGGGTGTAGCCCTGTACCGGGAACCACCCCAGGCGGACCGACAGCACATAGATCAACAGATAGGCGGTAACGAACCCCGGCACAGAAAAGCCGACCACCGAAAAGATCATGACCAAGCGATCCGTAGGCCACCCCGCCCGCGCGGCGGCAATAACGCCGAGGATGACCGCCACGATGATGGCAAACCCCATGGTCAGCAATGTCAAAGAGAGGGTCGGCCCCACCCGTTTCAAGATCATATCCAAAACCGGTTCGCCCGAGAAAATCGAAGTCCCGAAGTCCCCCGTCACCACCCGGCTGAACCAGTGGCCAAACTGAAGCGGTAATGGGTCGTCCAGGCGCAGGGACTCGCGGATGGACTGAATTTGTTGTGCGGTCGCGTTGTCACCGGCGAGGATCGCGGCGGGATCCCCGGGGGAAAAGCGGATCATCACGAACACGAGGAAGGCAACGATCAACAAGACCGCGCCCATCGACAGCAACTTGCTAAGAATAAATTTCATGGCTGCGCTTTCGTGGCTGGGGACACCCCGGCGGGTGCCGCCAGGGTGTCGTGTAAAGGAATGGGTCGTCTTCAGGCTTTGCGAAGGTTCCAGAACGGAATGAGGTCCGGAATCTCTACCAACCCGCTGACATTGCTGCGCAACGCGGCGGGCTGTTGCCATTGCCCGTAATTGACCTGCGGCACGAAATCCCATGCATTGGCTTGCATTTTCCGCGCGATTTGGGCCCGCTCTTCTTGCGATCCGGCCAAGGTCCATTGCGTCCGAAGGTCTTCTTGCTTTGGATCGTCAGGCCAGCCAAACCAGGCGTCGTCGCCACCAGCGGCATGACCTGGGAACAGGATCGGGCTGCCGATGGTTGCGGTGTAGGTCGGGAAAATGTTCCATCCACCCTCTTCTGGCGGCTTTTTCACTGCACGACGCGACACGATCGCGCCCCAATCGGACACGGCCAGTTCCGCATTGATCCCAGCTTTGCGCAGCCATTGGGCGGCGAACTGTGCGGCGGTGCCAATCACGGGGATATCGGTCGGTTGCATGATGATGACCGGGCGCCCGTCATACCCCGCCTCTTTGAACAGCTGCGCGGCCTTGTCGAAATCCTGCCCGTGTTCGAACCAGCCGATATTTTCATTGTTCGACATCGGGGTGTTGTTCCCGAACATGGAGGGCGTTTCCCTGGTGTACTCAGACAGGCCAAACGCCCCGGCCATGACCTCGGCCTGTTTGACAAGATACAGCATGGCTTGCCGCGCCCGGACATCGTTGAATGGCGGATGCAGGTGGTTCAGGCGATACACCCCGCAGGTTCCCGCCTCGTTCGGGACAGCCAGGTTGATATCCGCATTGGCGGCTAGATCACCGACAAAATCCAATGGGGGGTTTTCGTAAAAATCAATTTCCCCGGCGATCAGAGCATTCATCGCGGTCTGAGGGTCACCGATATTTTCCCAGATCACACGATCAAGGAACACCTGCTTTCCGCCCCCTGTGCCCGATGCGGCACCGGACCGCGGAACGTATGTCGCGCTGCGGTCATAGATATAGCGTGCGCCCATCTGGGTTTCGTCCCGGTTGAAAACAAATGGACCGGACCCCACGATGTCCGTGATCTGTTCGTTCGGATCAACAGAGGCGTCTTGCTCCCGCATGATGAACGCACAGGAGCTGGTCTTGGCCAGCGTTTCCAGCGTCAGGCCAAAGAAATCGCTTAGGACCAATTCAAAGGTCTTGTCGTCTAGGGCCCGCAGCGTTTTGACCCTTGGCCACAGCAATTGACCGGCCACGTCCCGCGCACAGAACCGCGTCAGAGAGGCGACGCAATCCGCCGCCCGAACCGGTGTTCCATCCGAGAAAATCAAACCGTCACGCAGTTTGAAGGTATAGCTTAGTTTGTCGTCGGACACGGTGAACGTATCGACCATCTGTGGCTGGACGTTGCCATTTACATCGGTGCCGAACAACGTGTCGTACACCATAGAACCGTGGTAGGACGTGATATAGGCCGTGGTCCAAAAGGGATCGAAAGAGCGCAGGTCGGCATGCATGACCGCCCGCAGCGTCTTGTCCGCCGAGGGCGATGTTTGGGCCCGCAACAGGGCTGGCGTCGCGAGGGCCATGGCAGCGCTCGACATGAAAATACGTCTGTTCAGGTTCATTTGTCTCTCCGTTGGAATTTGAGTTTATGACGCGCGATGTTCCGCTTGCGTTTCTTGTTGCAAGGGCGCCCAAAGTTCGCCCGTCTGTTCGTCAATTCGGTCCGTCTTACTGACCTCCTGTTGTCAGAGCACACCGGCCATACCGTCGCGGCGCGGATCGGCGGCGGCGGTCATTACGCCGGTGTCTGGGTTGATCTGAATGGCCTGCATTCCGCCCACGGCCATGGACCAGGCGTCACAAAAGGGCGTGGCATCATGCCCCTTGGCCCGCAGCCCGGAAATGACCTCGTCCCGCCCGCGCGTTTCGATCTGCACCACGCGCCCATCCCAGGCGCGGACGCGAGGAAGCGAAATGGCGGTCTGAAGCGGAAAGCCAAAGTCAAAGAGATTGGCATAGACCTGCGGCTGAGTCTGAAGGATGCCGTAGCCCCCCGGCGTGCCAAGCGCGAGCACCGGACGACCATCGCGCAGCGCGATCGAAGGCGACATGCACATCGGCAGGCTGGCCCCCGGCGCGGCCCGGTTGGGCGACCCCGGCGCGGCATCCGCCCAAAATAGGAAATTGTTCAGGGTGACCCCCGTGCCCGGTACGATAACGCCACTGCCAAAGGCGCTGCCCAGGCTTTGGGTGATACAGACAAGGTTGCCTTCGCGGTCAGAGACGGAAAAAGAGGTGGTATGCGCCGGGCTTGGGTCCGCGAAACTTGTCGCATCCCAATGCTCTGTCGGCCCGGTTATCCCAGCCCCCGCCGCAAGTTGGGCTGACAGTTCGTCAATCGCCCGTGGGTGAAACATCCGCACCAGGTCGTCGGCATCCGGTCGATTGGCGTCGATCCTTTGGCCCGCCGCCAGCCGGATCGCCCGCAGCACAGGATCGAAATGCCATACGCTTCCGTAGGGGTGATCGGACAGTCCGACGCGCTCCAGCAGCTTCAGCGTCAGCAGGAACTGGAACCCCTCGCAGGGCGGCGGCGGGACGTTCACCGACAGCCCCAAGTAATCCGCGCTCAGCGGTCTACGCCAACAGGTTTCAACCGCCGCGATATCCGTCGCGGTCAAGGTGCCGCCCAATCCCTGCACGGTCGCGGCGATCTGATCACCGAGCGGGCCGTGATACAGATGATCTGTCCCCTCCTCACCGATCCGGCGCAGGGTCTGCGCAAGTTCAGGCAACCGCAAAACATCCCCGACGCGCGGCTCGCCCGCATGACCAAAGACCTGGGCAAAACCGGACCCAATCGCGGACCAGCCCGTCACCTCTTGCCGTGCATGTCGGATTTCGGCGGCGGCGAATTCGGTGAAGGCTACGCCTCTCTCTGCCAGGGTGATTGCTGGCGCAAAGAGGTCCAACAAGGGTCGCGTGCCCAATTCGTCGTTCAGCATCGCCCAGCCCATCAAGGTTCCGGGCAAACCGACGGACATCGCGCCCCGCGCCGCATCGGTGCGTTTGCTATACTGATCAGGATCGTAGGACATCGGCAGCCGCGGCACAAAGTCGAGCACCCGAACCTCACCGCGTCGAGCATCCCACATCACGGCATTTCCCATGCCTGCAAGGCCCGACATAAACGGTTCTGCGACCGTCAACGCCGCCGCCGTCGCAATCGCGGCATCAAAGGCGTTCCCGCCATTCTGCAAGACCGACAGACCCGCCTGCGTCGCCAAAGGGTTGGCAGAGGCCACGGCACCAAATACCGACATCCGACTGCGTTGAGGGAGCATTGCTTGCATCATGCAACCCCTCTCCCCGCCTGCCAGTCACAAGCGATGGACAGCAGCGTGGCCTCTCTGTCCGGCAGACCCAGAAATTCCAGACCGACCGGAAGCCGGGTTTCCCCCGGCAGGGCGGAAATGGTCAGGGCCGGGAACCCGCTACAGGCGCTTAGGCATACGTTTTCAAACCCCTCCTGGGTTGCGCCCAACCGGGCGGGCGGCCTGCGCATGGTCGGATAGACAATCGCGGTCAGGTCATGCGTACGAAATTGGCTGTGCAACCAGTGCCGCAGCTCATTGCGCAGACCAATCGCCGTGCGGTGCCCCTCGGCATTGGTGGCGGCCAACAGCCTGCGACGCAGCACCTTGGCAAGGTCAGAATCCGGCGGCATCTGAGCAAGAATGTCATCCAACGTCCGGATCAACACGCCATCTCGGCGCCCCAGGTAATCGGCAATCGCGGCGGCAAATTCGAAATCCGCAGTGCTGGCCGCATTGGTCAGCGCGGATTGCCCGGTGCCATCCAGATCAACAAGCTCTGCGCCCAGACGACGCATCTGTTCCAGCGCCGCATAGCAGGTGGCAGACACCTGGGCCGTTCCAGCCTCATTCCCAAAGAACATGCGCAGAACGCCAAACCGCGCCCGCCTTAGAACCCCCTGCTCGATCTTGCCGGAACAGGTGTCGCCGGACCGCCCGCGCAACGCGTCCATCAGCAGGGCAATATCCATCGGATCCCGTGCGATTGGCCCCGCGATATCCTGGGTTGGACACAGGGGAACAATCCCCGTCATGTCGATCGTGCCCTGCGTAGGCCGCAGCCCATATAGACCGTGAAAGGCGGCGGGAATCCGGATTGACCCGGCGGTATCAGTCCCGATCGCGGCGGCAACATACCCCGCGGCGACGGCGCTGGCCGATCCGCCACTGGATCCTCCGGCGACATACCTGGGGTCCCGCGCATTGCGAACGGCCCCATGCAACGCGGACACCGAGGTGATGCCAGTTGCCCATTCGTGCATAGTTGCTTTGCCCAGGATGACCGCCCCAGCATCCCGCAGATGCTGAACGCACAGGGCATCGCGCAACGCAACGTTCCCCTGCATCAGCGGGGATCCGGCGGTCGTCGCCATGCCCGCAACGTCGATATTGTCCTTTATCAGGACCGGCACGCCGGTCAGCAAACCCGCGCCCTTTGACGTATCCGCAGCCTGCGCCTCGGCCAGGGCCTGCGGGTTCAGGGCGGCAACCGCATTCGGACCATCGTCCAACCGATCCTGCGCCTCGATCCGGGCGATAGCCTTGGTCACCAGTGAGGTCGCCGTTTCGACACCGGCCACGAGGTCCCGCCGCAGACTGCGAACCGTATCATCGCCGTCGGCAAGACCGGTCGTGGTTGGGTGATCAGCGTATTTCGGGATCATCTGCACCACCTCACAGGACATGGCCGGGGCGCATCCCGGTGTGACACCCATCCGCCCAGACCCGCCGCCCATTGACATAAACAGACCGGATTCCCGCCGCGGGTTGCACCGGGTTCTCATAGCTTGCCGTGTCGCAAATCGTGGCTTCGTCAAACAGCACGAGGTCCGCGAAATTGCCGACGGAGATTTCACCGCGCCGATCCAGGCCGAACCGCTGAGCCGGGAGCGCGGTCATTTTCCGCACGGCGGTTTCAAGCGAGAAAAGCCCCGTGTCGCGGGCATAGCGCCCCAGGACACGCGGGAAGGTGCCCCAAACACGGGGATGTGGATGTTTGCCAAAGGCCACACCGTCGGAACACACCATCGTCAATTCGTGCGACAGGATGCGGCGGACCTCAGCCTCATCCATCAAAAAAAACACCCCAAGCGCCGGAACCAACCGATCAACGGCCCCATCCCGATCCACGCCCCATTCTTTTGCGATGTCGTCCAGATCACGCCCGGACATCTCTGGATGTGGCGTAGATTCGGTGACGATCACCTTGCTCGCCTGGCGGTGACGACCAGAATTCAGCATCGTGGCGCTGGCGACATAGGGCGTGGTATCCAGCCCGACATCCTGTTGCGCCCGCGCCGCATCGATCATTGGCAGGGTGATTCCGGATTTCCCATGATTGGCAAGGCCCGCGCATTTATGATGGGAAACATGGACGCCACACCCACAGGTCGACCCGATGGTCAGGGTTTCTTTCAACGCTTCGACAACCCGGTCACCTTCGTCCCGCATGTGGGTCACGTACAGCTTGCCGTGCTTTGGCAGGACAGAGGCCACGCCGATCAATTCCTCGGTCGTGGAATGGCGGGCGCTTGGGTAGAACGGCCCGGTGGACAGGCCAAGCCCGCCTTCGGACAATGACTGATCCAACTGTGCGCACATCGCGTGGATTTCGTCGCGGGTCGCCGCCCGGTCCAGGTCAGACATGGCATTCAACCGAAGGCTACTGTGCCCGATAAGGCTGGCGGTGTTGACCGAGGGCGGTTTCGCCATCAGCCGATCACGATAGGCGGCATAGGTGGCGAACCGGGGCAACGCATCGGTGACAATCGCCCCAAGCGGCATGGGCAACGGACCCGACACACAAAGCGGCGCAATCGAAAACCCGCAGTTGCCGTTAATCACCGTGGTGCAGCCCTGGCTCACCGCGTGATCCAGCGTCGGATCGATTAGGACGGCTTCGTCATAGTGCACATGCGGGTCGATGAAACCGGGGGCAAGGATCAACCCCCCGCAGTCCACATCGACACCGCCCCGCCAATCAGAGAGGTCGCCAATGGCCACGATCTGATCATCCGTCACGGCAACGGCGCCCAACCGACGTGGATCGCCTGTTCCGTCCACGATCATAGCGTCCCGAAAGAGAATGTCGGCCTTCATCATATCGTCCTTAAATTCAATGCATCGGAGTATTGGCGCTCAAACCCTCAAGTGAAACACTAATCATTTGCGACTATCATCGTATTTATCTATAGGTGAGCCATGCGCCCGATCACTCTTCAACGACTCGATGTCTTCCGTGCCGTGTACGAACAGGGCAGCATCAGCGCCGCCGCGCGGGAGCTGAAGCTGACGCAGCCCACGGTCAGCAAGCACCTGAGAGATTTCGAATCCGCCATCGGGATCACGCTCTTTGCGCTCGACAAGGGGCGGTTGCATCCGACCGTGGATGGCGATGCGCTTTTTGTTGAATGCCGCCACATCAAAGACAGCCTGGTCCGCCTTGAGGGTCGGATCGATTCCCTGCGCCACGGGTCCCTGCGCACGCTTGAGGTTCAGGTCATCGCTCCCCTGATGCACGATTGCCTGCCTCGGGCGATCAAGGTGGCCCGCGACGAAGTTCCCGGACTGAAGCTCGCCATCGACGTGGCCAACGCAGAGGAACAATTTCGGGCCATGCGGGCCGGGCGCATCGACCTTGGCCTTGTCGCCGGGCCGCTTCCGCCCCTTGATTTCCACGTAGAGCGGCTTGGAACCGGGCGGCTGTTGCTGTTGATGCCCGAAAACCATCCGCTGACTCAAAACAAAGAGATCACGCGCACGCAGGCCCAGGCCGCCTGTGGCAGTATCCGCCTTAGCACAGCGGGCACCATCGGGGGCCTTGTCATGGAAAATATCGGCTATTCGACGGCCCCGGACGCCGCCGCGATGACGATCCGCAGCCTCAATTTGGCGGCGGGCCTGAGCAGCCACCTGAATTCCGCTGTGGTGGTGGACAATTTCACGGCGGACCTGGCCCGGTTGCGTGGCCTGGCGACCCGTCCGATTGTGCCCGAAATCACCTTTGGCATCTACGCGGTCTCTAACCCGCAAACGGTGCGCAGCAAGGCCAGCGAAGTTCTGTTGCGGGCCATCAAACACAGCCTGTCCAAGGGCTAGGATGCCAAAGTCGGGGCGGATGTCCCCCGACACCGTCATGCCTGTTGCAGGATTTTTTCGACCGTCTGCGCCGTCTGCAAAAGTGTCTCATCCTGGCCATGCGCCCCCGTCAACATCAACCCGATGCCCGACTGACCGGCAATCGGCAACGTTATCGAGCACCCATCGATGACATTCGCGAAACTGGTGTTGCGCAGCGCCAAGGCGTTGAAGTGGTCAAAGGCCGCATCGCTTTGGCAATCCGCGATCTGTGGAGGCAAAATCGCAACGGTCGGCAGGATGACCAGATCATCGCCCAGAACGGCGGCGATCTGGTTCTTGTACCGTTCGCGGGCCAGCACGGTGGCGGCATAGTCTGGGGCGCTGACCTCATCCGCCCGCGCCATGCGCCGCGCGACATGCGGATCAATCCGGTCCGCCTCTGCCCAGTAATCGGGATGACAGGCGCGGCTTTCGACCGCCGCGAATTGCCATGCGGGGATCGCGCGATAGGGGCGCGTATAGCTTTGTACCAGATGCGCAACGGGCCACCCGGCCTTTTCTATGCGGCGCAGGGCGATTTCAAAGGCCGCCGCAACCGCCGGATCAAGCAGATCAAGCCCGAAATCGTCCGGGACCAGCAGCCGCGGTTTACGCCGGACCCTCTCAGGCGCGGGGGCCAAACAGTGAAACGCCGCTGCCACATCGACGGTGGACCGCCCAATCAACCCCACACTGTCGAGCGAAAATGACAAAGGCACCACCCCGCTGCGCGACAACCTAGAGGCCGTGGGCTTCCACCCGACCAGATCACAAAAGGCCGCCGGGATACGCGCCGACCCGCCTGTGTCGCTGACCAGCGCGATATCGGCCAGACCACGTGCGACCGATGCGGCACCGCCGCTCGATGATCCGCCTGCGGTGGCACCTCGGACCAGGGGCGTTTCCGGTGTCCCAAAATGTGGATTCAATCCCAGCCCGGAATAGGCCAGTTCGGTCATATTGGTATGACCGATGAGCGTGGCACCGGCGGCTTTGATATCCGCGACAACAACCGCGTCCTCCTGCGCGGGCGGGATATTCAACCGCCGCGCACTCCCTGCATGGGTGACCTGCCCGACCACGTCGAACAGGGCTTTGACCGACACCATGCACCCGACCAGGGGGCCCTGCGCCGGGGTGTGTCCCGGCGCGAAAAGGCGGGTATAGATCGCCGCGTGATCGCCATTCTGGCAGGCCGCGCGGACCTCTGCTGCGCGGGTTTCGGGATTGATGTCATGCCAGGACGGCAAGGGTTGGGATCGTGTCATGGTGCCAAGAGCCTTAGGAATTCGGGGTTTTCACGAACGGTATCCGGGGCACCGGACAGGGCGATTTTGCCGCGATCCATCACATCGACGCGGTCCGCCAGCTTGAGCGCAAGATCGAGATGCTGTTCGACGATCACAATCGCCATGCGATCCTGTAACTGGCTTAACCGGTCTGCGATTTCCTCGATCACGCCGATCCAAACGCCCTCTGTCGGTTCGTCGAGCATGAGCAAAGCGGGTCGTCCCAAAAGGGCGCGGCAGATCCCCAGCATCTTGCGCTCTCCGCCCGAAAGCGTGCCCGCCGTCTGACGCATCCTGTCCGCCAGCTTTGGAAACAGGGAAATGACCTGATCCAAGTCCCCGGCCGTCTTATGGTTGATCGCACCGGCCAACAGGTTGTCCCGCACGGATAGGTGTCTGAACACCGGCGTGTCCTGCGGAACATAGCCCAGCCCGCGCATCGCCCGTGCCGAAGGCGCAAGAGCATCCACCGATGCCCCCCGAAACGCGATACCGCCCGACATCGGCGCGACCTCACCCATAAGGGTTTGCAAAAACGTGGTTTTTCCTGCCCCATTGCGCCCGATCAGGGCCACGGTTTGACCCGCGGCAACGTTGAAATCAATGCCGAACAACACCTGGCTTCGCCCGTATCCGGCGGACAGGTCGGCGGTTCGCAAAATTGGGGATTCAGTGCCGTTTGAGATAGACATCCTGCACCTTTTGGTTGTTCTGAATTTCGTCGACCGTTCCGGCGGCGATAATCTGCCCCTGTTCGAGCACGGTCATGCGGTCCACGAGGTTTCGGATAAAATCCAGATCATGTTCGACGATCACGATGGCACAGCTGCCCCGCAGCGGACGCAGCAGATCCCCGGTTAATCGTCTTTCTTCGATGCTCATGCCTGCGGTCGGTTCATCCAACAGCAGCAGCTTGGGATCCAGCGCCATGGCCATCGCGATTTCCAACCACTGCTGTTCACCATGCGACAGCTGGCCCGCGCGATCATCGCACCGATCCATCAGACAAAAGTCGCGCAGCGTGGCGGCAATCCGGTCATGGTGGGCGTTGCGGCTGCGCGAGGCGACCAGAGCCCCCACAGGTTCGCGGGATTGGCAGGCCAAAAGCATGTGATCATAGACCGTCAGATCTGGGATGATCGACGTCATCTGGAACTTGATGCTCATCCCGGCCTTGATGCGCGTTCGGACCGGGGCATTGGCGATGTTTTGTCCGGCAAAGACGATCGCCCCGCCTGATGGCAGATGCGCGCCCGCGATACATTTCAGGAATGTGCTTTTGCCCGACCCATTGGGACCGATCAGCCCATGGAACTCTCCTTGCGCGACGCTCAGCGCGGCTTTGTCCAAGGCGACGAACCCGCCATATCGTTTGGTTAGGTCAGAAATCTCTAGCAGCGCCATAATGCCCTACCTCCCACGTCCGGACCGTATGCCGAACCGGCCCGCCCGTTCTGCATCAGACGAGATCAGGCCGATCAAACCCGATGGCTTGATCAGGATCACCGCCAGCAAAATACAGCCCAGCAGGATGGGCCAGGCGGAGGCAAACCGATCCGCAAGCAGATAGCCCGTCACCTCAATCGCCAACACGCCCAACACGGCCCCGATCAAGGTCCCGGTGCCCCCCAACAGGACATAGATCACCGCCTTGGTTGACAGGGCGACGCCCAACAGGACCGGACCGACAAACCCTTCATGAAAGGCATACAATCCGCCGCCAAGCCCGGCGACACCACCGGCGAAGACAAACACCATCAGCTTCATCACCTGAACCGGCGCCCCCAGGAACACGGTCCGCTCCTCGTTCTGTCTGGCGGCGGCCAGAGTCAGGCCGAACTGGGACCGCACCAATGCTCTGGACGTCGCATAGACGACGATGACACAGGCAAAAGCGAGGTAGTAAAACGGCACGCCTTCGGCGATCTCCCAGCCCAAAACGTCCAGATAGGGCAATCCCGCGACACCGTTTTGCCCCCCGGCCCAATACCAGCCCCGAAACAATCGTTCCGCGATAAACGCCCCCGATAGGGTCCCAAGCGCGACAACGATCATCGCCGGACGCTGTTTCGCCAATAGGATCAACGCACCAACAGCCGCCGCCAATCCCATACCGACGAGCACTGTCAAGGGTATGACCGCAAATACCGAGGTCACCTCCAGTTCCCGCGTCATCAGCCCCCCCGCATATCCGGCCGCGCCGAAAAACAGCGCCTGGCCAAAGCTCATGACGCCACCATAGCCCCAGGCCAAATCAAAGCTCAGCGCGAGAAGGCACAGCAGCAGCACACGGGTCAAAAAGACGGTCATGTGATCCGCCAGCACAACCGGCAAGACCGCCAGAGCGCAAAGCGTGACCAGTTCGGCCGCGACCAATCGGTTCACTTGCCAAAACCGTCGGTTGGGAATGGTATCTGTGTCAGTCATGCCAAAGGATCCCAAAAGATGGCGGGGCCAAAGGCCCCCGCCGTGTCATCCACATTCACCGGGGGCCACTGCCCCGTCGCTGCCGGCGCGGATCTGATACGATCCTGCCGTGGCTTCGGCGATATACATCGGCAGGGCGCAATGGCGTGTTCCGGGCACCATGGCCGCCGCGCCGCCAGGGGAGGCTTCGATCCGCGCGGAATCGAGCGCGACCGCAACCGCGTCGCGTTCTGTCGTACCCGCCGACTTGACCGCCTCTGCCCAAAGCATCACCCCGCGATACACGCCCGTTGCCGCGCTGCCCGCGGACATCAACGCGCTGTCGGGGAACGCCGCATCATAGGCGGACTGGATTTCGGCGCTCACCTGATCCGTGTCAGAAACCGCCCGGAAATAATCCAAACAGGTCGCTAGGCCTTCGATCTCTTCTGGCTGATTCAGGCCAAGGGTGTTTTCGTCGTAATAGGCACAGCACAGCCGCCCGCCATTGGTGTTGAACCCGGCCTGGTGCAATTGCTTGAAAAAGGTGCTGACGCCTGGCGGGCTGATGGTGTTGAACACGACATCCGCCTTTTCGGCCATGATCCGCGACACGGTTGCCCCGAATTCGATTTGATCCGGCGTGTGGTATTCTTCGAACACAACTTCGCCGCCATGTTCTTCGATCTTTTTGCGGGCGTATTCGTTCAGCTTTCTGGGCCACAGAAAATTCGCCGCCGGAAGGGCAAAGCGTTTGCCACCGTTCTCGATCAACCAGGGAATAAGCGGATCGCATTGCTGCGCAGGCGTCGGACCCGTGCAATAGACATAGGGCGTGCATTCCCCGCCTTCATAAAGCTGCGGATAAATATACAGGCTTTTGCCGCGTCCAACGATGATGTCTTTCATCGCGTTGCGGGTGGAACTGAGGATGCCGCCGATCACGACGTCGACCTTGTCCTGTTGGATCAGTTTCCGCGCGGCTGCAACAGCGGCGGATTCATCCGATGCCGTATCTTCAATATAAAGCTCTACGGGTCGCCCATCCAGACCCCCCGCCGCATTCAAACGATCCACGGCAAGGCGTGCGACATTGGCATCCGCCACACCGGCGAACCCCAAAAACCCGGTGATATCCGTCGCAATGCCGATCCTAACGGGATCGCCTGCGGCCATCGCCGGGCGGGCGACCCAGCTTCCGACCCCTGTCGCGACCGCGCCGATGGTTGCGGTCAGTTGCGTGATGAAACCACGGCGGGAAATCTCGGTGTTGTTCGTACCGTTCATGTTAGCTTCCTCCTCTGTTGAGAAGCCCCCCGGGCTTCATGCGAATGGTAGTCAGAGCAATGACAACCAATAGAATTTCAGAAAACGCGGGTGACACGATCCAGGGCATGACCGTGGCCAGCGACCCGATGGCGGCGGCCCCGGCCATCGCACCCGCGATCAGGTCCGCCCCCCCCAGCAGCACGGCCAGAAAGCTTTGGATCAGGAACCGCAGCCCAAGATCACCGGACAGGGAATAAACCGGAACGATCAGCGCCCCCGCCAGCCCGGCCAGCGCGGCGCTTAACCCGAAAGTTGCGGTGTAAATCCGGCTGGTCGACATGCCAGAAGCGCGGGCAAGCTGAGGGTTCTCAAGCGCGGCGCGAGCACGCAGGCCAAGATGGGTGCGATTCAAGATCAGGACGCTGGCCAAGGCCATCGCAACCGCGCAACCAATGATCACAAGCCGCCAGGCCGGCATCACCGCCCCCAGGAATTGTACCGTCCCGGTGAGTGGTTCGGGGACAGAGTGATACACGCCGCCGGTGGCCCAACGAATGACCTCGCGCAGGATCAGACCAATCGCATAGGTGCCGAACATCGCCGCCACCGGAATGGTATAGAACCGCCGCACCACCGTCATTTCCAGGGCCGCGCCCATCAGGCCAACCGCAAGCGGCGCGGCCAGGATCGCCAGCACCGGCGACACGTCCAATGTCACCAAAGACCAGTGGACATAGGCCCCGGTGAGGACGAATTCACCATGGGCAAAGTTGAAAATGCCCATCATGTTCACGACAATCGCCAGGCCGACCACGATCAACAGCATGACCGCGCTATAGCTGACGATCTCAAATACAATCTGAGAAACAATCACGACGCACCGCCCATAGCGGTACGGGTCAAACCTATGGAATCGGATATGTGTCCTGGCATGTGGCATCCTTCCCCGGTGGTCCATGCATCAGATGCATTGGAACCAGCTGCTCATTGATCGGGAGAGGATGCGCCGCTATGTCTATTCGGTCAAATTGATGCAAGTGATAAACGGAATTGATTTGATCAATTCACATGGGATTATTCCGCCGCAAACTCCGTCCGCTGGCGTGATCGGACAAAGCTGGCGCTTCGGATTCTTGATCTTAACCAGATACTTCCGGGTTCTTGATCCGCCCGCATCGGCCAGGACATCGAAATCGGATTGGGGCTAAACGGAAGCGGAACGCGGCTTGTCGCCAAGCCAAACAGGGGCGCATAGGCTTCGGCAATCCGGGTCGGAAGCGTGGTTAACATCGGGCTATCCCGCGCAATCATCAAAACCGACAGGAAATTCGGACCCGATGCGACGATGTTCAACTTTGCCTCGATTTCCTCTAGCCCAGGCCGCAAACATCCCCAAAGATCGCCGTTCAACGACACAACCGCATGCGGCGTTTCCACATAGGTCTGCAACCCAATCGGATTGGCACAGCGCAGCAATTCGGGGTTGAAACAACAGGTCACCCCCTCTTCGAACAACAGTTCACCGCGCTGCCATGAATTGGGGCGATTGTAACACCCCACGACCAGGTCCAATTCCCCAGCATCCAATAGATCAGCGGCGTCGCCCGGATCCACGGACCGCGCCGATAGCGACACATTCGGGGCAACCTGGCGCAGTTCGGTCGACAATTCGGGCAGCAACAGAACCTCGATCCCGTTGGTCATTCCGATCCGGAATTGACGGTCGCTGCGCAGCGGATCAAAGGGCTGACCGGCCCGCAACACGTCCTGGGCCTGGGCCAGCACTTTTCGGATCGGGTCATGCAGCTCTAGCGCCCGGTGCGTCGGTTCCATGGTCTGTTTGACCCGCACGAACAATTCGTCATCGAAAAGCGTGCGCAGGGTCGAAAGCGTATGGCTCATCGCGGGTTGCTGAACCTTAAGGCGCCGCGCCGCGAGGGTCACACTCCTCTCCTGCATAAGAGCATCAAAAGCGATCATGAGGTTCAGGTCGAAAGATCGGAGATTAAAGTGGTCGATACCCTGCATCAGTCGCCTCGATTTGATTGAACAACTTCATTTATACTACTCATGGGCAACAAATTCAACAACTCCACAACCTGTGACGTCGTAAACCGTGAGGAGGCAGCCATGCCCTGCAACACCCGCAAGGTCGGCAATTGGACGATTTCCCGAATTGACGAGGTCGCCTTGGCCCTGCCGACGACGGTGCTTTTTCCGGATTGGGACGATGCCATCCTGTCGCCCGAAACTCGGACCTGCATGCAGGCGGGGCTTGCCGCGAATGGCGCTGATCTGGTTGTGCCTGTGCATTCTTGGCTGATCCGCAACGACGCGCTGACCATCCTTGTCGACACGGGGGTCGGCAACGGACGGGCGCGAGCCTTTGACGGGTTCAACAACCTCAACACCGACTACCTGCCCCGCCTTTCCGCAGCCGGGGTAGACCCGGACGACGTCGATTTCGTGCTTTGCACCCATATTCACACGGACCACGTCGGTTGGAACACCACATGGGACGGAAACCAATGGACCCCGACCTTTCCCAATGCCCGCTATGTTTGGGGCCAGGTCGAAGGCGCGGTCGCGCGTCGCCCGTTCTTTCACGAGGGGCCCGCAGCCGGACTTTACGAAGACAGCATTTTGCCAATCATCACCGCCGGACAGGCCGAAGAAATCGCCCCCGGCGCATATGATCCAATCGACGGGCTGACGTTCCATTCGACCCCAGGCCACAGCCCTGGTCACATGTCGATATCGATCAAGACAGACACCGATATGCTGATGTTTGGCGGGGACGTGCTACACAATCAGGCGCAGGTCTTTCACCCTGAATGGAATTCCGTCTTTTGCGAAGACCCCGAAACCGCGCGGCGGTCTCGGCTCTGGGCGCTGGAATTCTGTGCCGACACCAATGCGCTTTTTTTTGGCACACACCTCGGCGGCTCTGCCGTTGGACGTATCAAACGCGTCAACGACCGCTTTACCTGGACCCATGAATAAGGAACCCGACCATGGCCAAAGTTCACCTAGCCCCCTATGTACGCAACGGCGATACCGTCATCACCTCCGGTCAACTTGGCTTTGACGAAAACGGTGTGATTTCGGGTGATATCACCGAACAAACGAACCGCATTCTCAAGCGGATTGAAACGCTTCTTTCTGAACAAGGCATGACCTTGCTGGATGTCGGAAAAACCTCTGTTTGGTTGGTGAATGCGGATGATTTCGCTGCGTTCAACGACGCATATGCGGCGGCATTTGGCGATCACATGCCCGCACGTTCAACGGTGGTCTCTGCGTTGACGGCCCCCGGTGCTTTGATCGAAATCGAGGCGATGGCATGGACATCCCGGTAACACCGCTCGCCGGTCCACTTGATCCGGGGGCGCAACGGCTTGTCGATGCGGCCCTGGCCGCCGCTGCGCCGGGCCTGGAAAAGGGCACGCCGGAAACCGCCCGCACATCATTCCGGGAAAGCAGAAAGGCGCTTGCGCCACTGCGCCAAGAAGTCGCCGTGGTTCATACCATCGACCGCAACGGCCCCCGCCCGGCGCTTCGGATCTATCGTGCCTGGGGCACCCGCGCCGAGGACAGTTTGGCCGCGCTGCTGTTCTTTCATTCAGGTGGCTGGGTGTCGGGCGGCCTTGACACACATGACAACGCCTGCCGGGCCATCGCGAATGCAGCAGGCTGTGCTGTGATCGCGGTGGATTACGCGCTTGCGCCGGAACACCCCTTCCCTGCGGCGACCGAGGACGCGGTGGCGGCCTATTCCTACCTGATCCAAGAGGCGGATGCGATCGGCCTGGACCGCGATCAGATC
The DNA here is from genome assembly GCF_030548265.1 of Marinovum sp. 2_MG-2023. Classification (NCBI taxonomy): domain Bacteria; kingdom Pseudomonadati; phylum Pseudomonadota; class Alphaproteobacteria; order Rhodobacterales; family Roseobacteraceae; genus Marinovum; species Marinovum sp. 2_MG-2023. The sequence continues at coordinate 21,851 of NZ_JAUOSD010000031.1, forward strand.
GCCGTCGGCGGGGACAGCGCGGGGGCCAATATCGCTGCGGTGCTGACTCTTTTGCTACGCGACACCCAGCACCCCGCGCCCTGTGGTCAGGTCCTGCTATATCCTGCGACCACTTTTGTGACGGAAACCCCGTCCCGTCAGGAATTCAGGAACGGCCCGACCTTGAACGGTGCGGCGTTGGATTGGTTCGCGGCACAGTACCTGCCCAATGTTGCCACCCGCGCGGATTGGCGTGCATCGCCACTTTTGGCGAAATCATTGGCCGGGCTGCCCCGCGCCTATGTCGCAACCTGCGGCCACGACCCGCTCAGGGATGAGGGCATCGCCTATGCCGACAAACTAAGGCGCGAAAGCGTCACGGTCGAACACAGGCATTTTCCGGGTCAAATTCACGGCTTCTTGACCATGGGGGGCGTGATGCCGGAAACGACTGTGCTAATCGGGGAAACCGCTGCGGCCCTCAAAAAGATGTTTATGGGGCCTACGCGATAGCAAAGTCGCAATACACCCCATCCTCTACAACCTCCCTGTGGACGACCGACTGGCGGCACCGGTATCGCCGGTGCCGGCCTTTTCCGAAAAAACAATTGAACGGCCCAGTATGTTTGCGAGACGGATCATCCCGTGACCTGCGTATCGGCAGGCATCCCATTCCGGCGATCTCGGGCCGTTCCAAGATTTCTTCTACGCACCTCCGAATGTAACGGCACTGTCAGGTTGCTGACGCCGAAGCGGCAGGGTAGTTCCCCCTCATGCTGAACATCGAAGATTTGTCCCGGATCAAGGGCTTCCGATTTCCACGCAGCGTCATTGGCTACGCCGTTTGGGCGTACCATCGGTTCACGCTGAGCCTGCGCGACGTCGAGGATCTTTTGGCGGAACGCGGCGTCACGGTGTCTTACGAGACGATCCGGGATTGGGTGAACCGCTTTGGCCAGCAGTTTGCCGCCAGGATCCGTCGGGACCGTCCGGCGCCGGCCGACAAATGGTATCTCGACGAGGTTGTGCTCCGGATCAAGGGACGGAGCCACTGGCTTTGGCGGGCAGTCGATGCCAATGGGGATGTACTCGACATCCTGGTCCAGTCGCGGCGCAACAAGGCCGCTGCCCTGCGTTTCCTGCGCAAACTCATGAAACGTTGGGGTAAGCCCCGAGTTCTCGTGACGGCCAAGTTGTGATCCTACGGCGCGGCCAAAGCGGAGATCGCACCCGGCATCGAGCACCGCCAGCACAAGGGATTGAACAATCGAAGCGAGGCGTCCCACAGACATACCCGAAGACGCGAGAAAGTGATGGGCCGGTTCAAATCCCCGCGCCAGGCGCAGACGTTCCTGTCCGTGCATGATCAGGCCACCATTCTGTTTCGTCCGAAGCGCCACCGTCTGTTCGCGAAATCCTATCGGCACGCCAGATCTGATGCGTTCGGCTTGTGGGTCGGCTACGCAGCCGAGTTGGCCGCTTGATTTCGGAATTCACCAACCAACTCAGCCACACACCAGCAACTTGACAAAGCCATGCGCAGATCATGGCTCATTTTCCCCAGCGAAGCACCAGCGGATCAAGAGGTTTCAGAAGGTCGATCAAACGCGTTCGGATCGCGGGATGCAAAGGTACAATCGGCTGGCGGCAAAAGTCCGAGGCGATCACCCCGCCCTCTACCATGGCCGCTTTGCACGCCTGCCAACCGCACTGCCGGTTTTCATGGTTGATGACCATGGCCACGCGACCATAGGCGGCTGTTGCCTCGTCGAAGCGGCCAGCATGATAATGGGTTATGACGGGTTTGATCTGATCCACGATCATGCCGCTGGTCATGGACCCCGTTGCACCGGCATCAAGATCCGCCAGAAGCGTGATTGCTTCTTCGCCGTCGAACGGGGCTTCGATTGCGTCCCCGCCTTCGGCAACAAGCGACCGGAGCTTGTCCGCCGCACGCGGGCATTCAATCTTGAAGAGCTTGACCATCTCGATCTCATTGGCCATGCGCACCAGAAGCGGCACAGACAAATCGACACCGGACATCGGCGCATCCTGTACCATGATCGGAATGCCAACCTCCCCCACTGCTGCGAACTGCGCAAAGGTCTGCTCTGGCGTGCCCTTGAGGGTCGCACCGTGATAGGGCGGCATCATCATGACACTGGCCGCCCCCAGGCTCTTGGCGAGCCGCGCGCGTTCGACCGCGATTTGCGTCGCGTAATGGCTGATCGTCACGATCACCGGCACCCGGCCCGCCACATGCTCGATCGACAACCGCGTCAGGATCTCTCGCTCTGCATCCGACAGCAGAAATTGTTCGGAAAAATTGGCAAGGATGCAAATTCCATCCGCGCCCTGATCGATCAGACAATCAAGCACACGCTTCATCGCCTCAAGATCAATTGCCCCGTCGGTACGAAACGGCGTCGGAGCAACCGGCCAGATGCCGGAATTATTTTGATGAGTCATTATGGAAATCCTTGGCTTACAGCGTTTCAAGTTTCGCAAAGAACCCGCCATGCGAATGCGTCCGTTCGATGATCTGGCTCTGATCGAAGTCCGGCACCGAAGCCGGAGCATCTTCGCGGTAATGGCTGCCACGGCTTTCCCGTCGGGCCAATGCCGCCCGCGCCATCATGCGCGCTGTTTCGATCAAGTTGTCTGTTTCAATCAGGTGCACAAAGGCCTCTGCCGTGTCGGCGGCGGCATTGGTTTTCAGCCGATGTTGAAGTGCGTCGAGGTCTGACAAAAATTGCGTCAAGCCGACCTCGTTGCGCAGGATCAGCAAATGTCGGTTGGCAGCATCCTGAAGCTCCGCGCGAAGACCGGGTCCGGTGTCGCCGCCCTGTCGCGCGAAACTGGCAAGAAACGCCAAATGCGCCTCGGCCATATTGCCAAGATCCTCATGCGGCATCGCCTTGGCCCGCGCTGCGGCGGCCGCGCCACCGCGAGCCCCAAACACCTGACAGGTCATCGCCATATTCCCGCCAAGCCGGTCGGCGCCATGCGGCCCGGCCGCGGTTTCACCAGATGCAAACAGCCCCTTCAGCGAGCTTTCCGCATTCCCGTCGATGCGCAGGCCCCCGTTTATCGCATGCGCAGAACAGGTTATCTGCACAGGATCGGTATATAGATCGATGCCTTTCTCTTTGTACCACGCATGGGTGAGCGGCCACATTCGCGCAAAGGAACGCGATTTGTCCGCCAGCAACCTATCAAAGTCGCATCCCTTGAAATCAAGATAGACGCCCCCCTTTTCCGTGCCGCGACCATCATTGATGGCGCTCTGGATCGAAATTTCGATGTAACGGGAAATGTCGGATGAACTGAAAGGAAAGTGCCGCTCCTTTTCTTGAATGACCTCAGCGGAAGTAAGATCCGAGGGCAAATAATCCGGCATGAAGGGCCTGCCATCGCGGTCTGTCAGGTTCGGCGATGCGTCCCACAGATAATTGCCGAACAGGTTGATGAAGGGATCAATGATGCTGACCCCGGCCTGCATGAACTCCATGTTGGCCAGTTGCGCACCGGCGCGATAGGCCATCGCATATCCGTCGCCGGTGATATCCGATGGATAGAGGTTCTTGGCAAACAGCTGGCTGGCGCCGCCAGTGGTCAGGATCACGGATTTCGCGCGGATCACGACCGGGTTTCCATCTCTATCCATGGCAAGGGCGCCGTGACATGTGCCGTCGCGTTCCAGCAAACCGACCACCATCATCCGATCGCGGACCTTGATCCCCCGGCGAGAGGCCTCTTGACCCAGGGCCTTGATGATCGGTTTGAAGTGATCTTTCAGAACATGCGACCGGGGTTTGGACGAAAAACAAGCCCGAAACGCAAGATAATCACTGCCCTCCCGCTCGAAATGGACGCCTTTGTCTTCCAGATACTGCAAAGAGCGTTCGGCTTCGGTCACCAGGATATCCACCAGCCTCGGATCGGCCATGCCCTGGGCCGCTGTCAGGATATCCCTGGCGAAAACCTCTGGGCTGTCGCTTGGATCTCCGGCGCCATCGGGGACGTTATAGGCGCCCACCTCTGCCACGCTGTAAAAGGTGGCCCCGCTTTTGCGAAACTCGTTTTTGACGACGACGGTCACATCCGCCCCGCCGTCACTGGCGGCAAGAATGGCGCGCAATGCGGCACCGCCGCTTCCTACAACCAGAACATCTGTGGTGATCGTTTCGAAATCCGTCATGGGGCCCTCCTCAGGTAAAATGCTGCGGCGCGATCTTTGTCAGCCTGTCGGATATGGTGATCGGAAAGGGGATCTGACGCCGCACCTGCTGTTCAAGGTCAACGCCCGGCGCAATTTCAATAAGTTCAAGACCTTGCGCGCTGAGCTGGAACACGGCACGTTCCGTGACATACAGCACCTGTTGCCCCCGTTGCAGGGCAAGTTCGGCGCTGAATGTGATCTGCTCGACCTCGGGAACGAATTTGGAATGTCGCCCTTCGGTGAGGATTTTCAGGTCGCCATCCGCAACCATGACATCAAGACCGCCGGCCGAAAACGACCCACAGAATACAATGCGGGGCGTGCGGCTGATGATGTCGATGAATCCCCCGCAGCCCGGAACGATGCCGTTGAACTTCGACACGTTCACATTGCCTGCGCTGTCGATCTGGCCACAGCCCAGAAACGTGATGTCCAGGCCCCCGCCCTGAAAACAGTCAAAAACACTCGTGCTGTCGATGATGGCGTCGGGGTTGATGTTGGTGCCGAAAATCGCGCGATCCCCGGGAATGCCCCCCACCGACCCATGTTCGGGAAAATAGGTCGCGTGCGGGGCTGCAGCGCGTTCATGCAGGATCTTCGGCACCTCGATCGGCATGCCGACCCCCAGATTGACGGTCTCGCCATCTTTGACCTCGGCGCTGGCGCGGCTTGCCACGATACGCGCAATACCCGGCGGGACGGCCCCGACGGATTTCGCCGGCAGCCTTGTCTCCCCGGTCAGCGCCGGGTTCAGTGCCTCGCCGCCGGAAAACGGTTGATCCGGCACCACCACAACCGCGTCAACAAAGATGCCGGGAATCTCGACCATCCGCGGATGGAGCGACCCCGACTGCGTCATGCGCCGCACCTGAACGATAACTTTCCCACCCGAGGCCTTGGCCGCTTGCGCCATGATCCGCGCACCCAGCGAAACCGGCTCATCCTCAAAACTGATATTGCCGTTCTCGTCCGCGGTCGTGCCGCGCAAAAAGGCGACATCGATTGGAACAACATCATACGCTAGGTGTGTTTCGCCCTCGATATCCACATGGCGCGACAGAGACTGGATCGCGGCCGCATTCATGCAGCCACCTTCGACCGCAGGATCGACAAAGGTTGACAGCCCGATCCGGGTCAGAGTCCGCCGGCGCCCGGCGGCGCAATCGCGCAGCATCTGAAAGATCGTGCCCATTGGCATGACATGCGCTTCGAATGCATCTTCCTTGAGCAGCGCAGTGTATTTTGAGGATTTCAGATAACTGTACCCGCTGCCGATGGCGCGTTTCACCATGCCGCGATGCGCCAGGTTTTCCAAACCGCGCCCCTCGCCCATGCCGACGATGATCGGGTGCAATTCCGTCAGCGCAACAGGGGCGCCGCTGCGGACAAATCTCTGCCCAAGGGCGGAAAGCAACGCGTCGGGCGTCAGCACATTCTCGCAGCCGCATATCGCCAGGGTCGCGCCATCCTGCACCAGCTCGGCGGCATCCTGGGCCGAAATGATCTTTACGGGTTTCATGCCAGTTTCCTCATTTCAGTCCAAAATCCTTCTCGATTTCCGCCGCCGTCTGATGCAGCTTTTCCGCCAGCTTCGGGATAAGCGCCTCAGGCATGCGTATCGTGGGCATTGCGATGTTGATGCCATGGGTGATCGACCCAGTCGCAAAGCGCAGCGGCACCGCGACCGAGGAAACGCCCTCCTCAAATTCGCCGATATTGGTGGCGAATCCGCTTTCCCGTACCCTGTCCCGCTCTGCCAACAGCGACTCTGCATCGCAGAGCGTGAAGGCCGTGAATTGCGTGTGGTCCCGGGTCAGGAACTCTGCAAACTCCTGATCCGACAGCTGCGCCAGAAAGATCTTTCCCATCGACGTGCAGTGCAGCGGTGAATGCGCGCCAATCAGGCTGTTCAGGTTCAGCAGCCGATTGGCGCGTTCGCTGGCGGCGCGGTACAGATAGATCGTGTTGTATCCGTCGCGCTGCCCCAGATGCGCCACCTCTCCGATTTCATCGGACAGCCGTTGCAGATGCGGGGCACAGATCTGCACCACGTTCAATTGGTTGGACCCGTTCATCGCCAGCCGCATCAGGGCCGGGCCAAGTAGGTATTTCTCGCTGCTCTCATCCTGACGGACGAAGCCTACGGTTTCCAGCGTCTTGAGCAGATCGAACACGGTGCCCTTGCTGATTTCCAATTCGGCGGCAATCGCGCTCGGGCCTTTTGCCCCCGCGCCAATAGCTTTGAGGACGGCCGCGGCACGCAGGACGGAACGGACGGGTTTTCGGGGTTGGGTCATCTGGGTTTCCTCTGTTGTCGCCGTCTACGGTCCATTCCGGCCTGCCAGCACCTTCACGGTGGTGTCGCCAAGCGCACAAAGGATCGCATCCTGATTTCGTATCTCGGTCCGCATGAGAACCTTGCGCCGTTCCGTGATCAATTCGCTGACCTCGACGGACACTTCGATGGTGTCGCCGATAAAGACCGGCGCAATCATCTTCAGCCGGAATTCCTGCGCCGCATAGCCCGGCGGCGTCAGCCGGTCGCCAATCAGCTCGACCGTTGCGCGCGACACGAAACCCGGCAGCAGCGCACCATGCGCCACACGTCGGCCCAGGTGCTCTCGGGCATAAATTTCGTCGGTGTGATTGGGATGAAAATCCCCCACGATCCCGGCATAAAGATAGACATCGGTTTCGCTGACCGTCTTTCGGATGGCGTGGCGCTCTCCGACACGCACCTGTTTCATGGCCTCACTGGCAATCATGGGACTCGCTTTCAAGAAAAGGTTTCAGGCAGGAACAAGACGATGCCCGGGACAAAGATGATGGCGAGAATCAGCACCGCGAACGCGACCACAAAGATCATGGTTTCGCGCACGATGACCGGCGTCGGCACCCCCGCGATCTTGCCTGCGATCAGGATGCATAGACCAAAAGGTGGCGTGACAAGACCAAGCGCCGCGGTCATCACGATCACCATCGCCATATGCAACGGGTCGATCCCGGTCACCACCGCAACCTTCTGGGCCACGGGCAAGAAGATGATCATCGCCGGCACGCCATCGATGAAGCACCCCATCACCAGAAAGATTGCCACGATAAAGATCAGGCCGCCCTGTGCGCCAATGTCGTATCCCTGGATCAGGTCGCCGACCATGTTCGGCACCTTCAGGAACGCAATCATCCAGCCGAATGCCACGGCCGCAGCGATGGCAAAGCTCGGGAGCGCCACCATCAACACCGCTTCGCGGGTGATCCGGGGCAGTTCCCTTAGCGATATGCTGCGCAGGATCACAATCAACACGACCGCATAGGCCACGGCAACAACGCCCGCTTCGGTCGGGGTGAAAATCGCCCCCAGAATGCCACCGATAATGATGATCGGCACCCCCATGGGCAACACCGCACGCCGTGCGGCCTGGATGAAACGGCGACGATCCGGCCGCTGTTCGCGGGGCATGTCGTCGCGCACCGCCCGGTGGTAGGCAATTGCCATCTGCGACAACCCCACCAACAGACCCGGCACGATCCCCGCCAGAAACAACCGCGTTATCGACAGATTCGCCAAAGACCCATAGACGACCATCAAGACGCTGGGCGGGATGATCGCCCCCATGGTCGAAGACGCCGCAGTGATCGCAGCGGAAAACCCCGGCGAATAGCCTTTCCTGACCATGGCAGGAATGACCATGGACCCGACGCCCGCCGTATCGGCGGAGGCCGTGCCAGACACGGAGGCGAACATCATGGACACGAGCACGTTCACCTGGGCCAGCCCGCCGCGAATATGCCCAACCATCGCTTGCGCCAGGTCAAAGAACCGTTCCGCGATATTGCCCTGGTTCATCAGAAAACCGGCCAGAATGAAGAACGGTATCGCCAACAAGGGAAAGTAATCCAGCGCCGCATAAAGCCGCTCGACCACCAGGACGGGGGGCAGCCCCGCCACCATCATCGCCAGAAAGGTCGAGGCCGCGAGGCAGAGAGCCAAAGGCACCCGCAGGATCAACAGCACAAGGAAGCTGCCGAACAGCAGCGTGATTTCAGGCGCATTCGACATTTGACTGCTCCTTGTTGGTAAAAAGTTCAAGAAGCTCGACACAGCCGTAAAACAGGAATAGCGCCCCCGACAGTGGCATGATCATCATCGTATAGCCCTGCGGCATCCCGAGACTGAAACTGAAGCGGCGCATTCCCGCTTCGGCAAAGCCAATGCCAGCGACCAGCAACACGGCCCCGAAGCCTGCAAAAATCCCGGCCGTCAGCACCCGCAACCAGAACTCAAAACGGCTGCCGGTAGTGGCCCAGCGGCCAATCAGATCGACACTGAAATGATCGCCGCGTCGGGCCGCCGCCGTGCTGCCCAGAAACGCAATCCAGACAAAGCACATGGTGGCAAATTCCGCTGACCAGATCAGCGTGCTGCCGAACAGATTGCGGGCGACCAGCTCGGCCAGCAGCGTAACGCTCATCAACACGGCCAACAGCGCACAGAAATTCAGTGTCATTATTTCGAGTAGGCGCGCAACCCGCCCCAGGCGTTCAACTTGATGCGACATCGCCGCCTACTCCCTTGTTCCGAAGTTTCCTCACAGGTGGCTCAGAGGCCTTGAATGGCGGTCAAAAGATCTTCGGCGCCAGCTTCCTTTGCGACACGGTCGTAAAGATCGCCCAACGGCGCGCGAAAGGCTGCCTTGTCGACTTCGGTGATGATCGCACCCTCCGCAATCAACCCGTCAACCGCGCGTTTCTGGGCCGCGACAGATTCATCGAGAAGCTGCTGGCCAGCCATGGCAAAAGCTTCCTCCACCGCCGGGCGGAGATCCGCAGGAACCTTGTCCAGCGCACGGTCGCCCATCAGCACCAAAGCAACGTAAAAGGAATGATCCGTCCGCGACAGGTATTTTGCGGCTTCGTGGATCTTGTAGGTATAGAGGATATCCGGTGCGTTTTCGACGGCCTGCACCACCCCTTGCCGCATAGCCGCGACCACCTCGGGCATCGGCATGTTCACAGGTTGCGCGCCATATCCGCCCCACACCTCGGCTTCGATCGGGTTGCTCTGGACCCGCATCCGCAGCCCGAGTGATTGCATGTCAGAGGGGCTGACAACCTCGCCTTCGGAATTTGCCACCCAGCGGCTTCCGACCGTTGTCGGTGCCATAAGCTGAAGCCCCAGTTCCGCCTCGGAAACCTTTGACTGCATCAACGACCAGACAGAACTGTCCGGCGCCATGGCAGCCCGATAGGTTTCATAATCGCGAAAGATGTATGGCACGCTGAAGATCTGGAATTCCGGCAGGAAACTCGCAAAGTTGGCACCCCCAACAACCGCGACATCCAAGGCGCCATTGCGCAAACCTTCGATCATGCTGGCTTCATTTCCCAACTGCTGGTTCGGATAGATATCCAGTGCAACCTTGCCGTCTGTTGTCTCCCTGAGGTGGTCGTCGACCAAACTCAACGTACGATAATACAGCCCGTCTTCATTGGATTCCGTTCCAGCCGTCAGTACGATCTCCTGCGCGCCGGCCGCGAATGCGCTCGCGACCAAAGAACAGGCTGCGGCGGATAAAAGCTGCGTCGTCTTGTTCATCAATTTCATTTTGGGTCTCCTCCACTCGTACGGATCATCCGCACGAGCCTTTGCATATTGAGGGCACCCGATTGCTGTCAAAACTTTTCGTACGCCGTACGGTATGGCCGCACATTGTTGGTTTCACTGGTGAATCACACTAAGGGCGGTGTGACTGTTTCGCTTGACCCCGGGCACCAGTGGTTGCCCGATCACCGTTGGTTTGCCGGGCAAAAAGACCGAGAAAAACAGATTTCACCGACTGGTGCGGGCATTTTGCCGGGGCGCAGGAAGGAGCCTGCGTCGCGCCCGACTAGAACGCCACATCGTCAAAGGTTTCGATACACCCCGAGGTAATCCGATCTCAGGCAAGCGGTGGTGGATACAAATGTCTGTCCTGGGATCATGCGCGGAAGAGGTCATGCCATGGAGCAATTTGGAGCGGCGGTTTATGTCATATTAAGCCGCACTAAGCGCCTCACTCATCCGCACTTATTCGCGCCCTATAAGTTTGCATTATCGGACATACAAGATTTACGCCACACCATGACAAATGTCGTTTCAGTTTCATGGTGAATTGGCCCCCGTTTCACCGGACACCTAAGCGGTTTCAGTTTCGGCCCTGATGAACTCGCGAGGCGATTTCCATTTCAGGCCGCTGTGTGGGTGGTTGTCGTTATAGTCTTCGATCCAGTCTCCTATCAATCTCAGAACGGTTTCCGCATCAGGCAAAGGGTTCACGCGGACATAGTCGCGCTCGAGCGTCTTGACGAAAGCTTCCGACATGCCGTTGGATTGCGGGCTTGCCACCGGTGTGAAGCAGGGTTTCAACCCAAGCTGACGGGCAAAGATGCGGGTTTCCTTTGCCGTGTAGGCGCTGCCATTGTCGGTCAAGACCTCGATGATTTCTGGCGCACGGAAGGTGCCGAAGCGCGCCTCGACCGCCTCCAGCAGCATATCACGCACGTCCGAGCCGCTGATCCCTGCATTGGCAACGGCGCGCCAGGAGATGATCTCGCGGTCATGGGCGTCGATCAGGAAGGCCAGGCGGATCACGTCCCCGTTCCAGCAGGTGAACTCCAATCCGTCAGAGCACCAACGCAGGTTCGACCGCATCATGATGACCTTGCCGTCATGAATGCGCTCGGGCCGGTCAAACCCGGAGCGCTCAAGCAGCAGGTTGTTGCGCTTCATGATCCGATAGACGCGCTTGTGGTTAACAGGCGCAAGGCCTTCCGCCTTGAGTTCACGGTTCAGCACTGCAGTGATCCGGCGGTAGCCGTATGTGGGGCGCTTCGCCACCAACCGCTCGATGCGTGGCAACACCGCCGCGTCCTGGGCTTTATGATAGCCCCGACACGGCTTCGCCCTCCCATTCAGCCGCTCATGCAGGTTCGAGCGGGACACGCCCAGAGTTTCGGCAACGACTTTCATGGCAAATCGTCCCGTTTCAACGACTGCACACGCAAGGTCAGTTTTTTTAACCGTGTCTTGTCGAGTGCGTCCTTCAGGATTTCCACCTCCATCGTCTTGCGGCCCAGCTGGCGCTCGAGCTCACGGATGCGGGCTTCCATTTCACGGACGATCTTGTTTCCGGTCACGCTGTCGTCTTGGGCCACAGCGACGCTTCCTCCTTCCAGCATCAACTTTCGCCAACGATACAGGAGATTGGGTGCGACGCCATTGCGACGGGCAACCGCAGAAATGCTCTCACTGTCATGAAGGGTTTCCTCCACAATCCGCAGCTTCTCGGACGCAGACCAGCGCCGACGGCGACCACCATCGGTAATAATTTCAAGCTCAGACATATGCACATGCTTAAGGCTATCCTTAAGCCTCCAGGCGCAGGCCGAGGTGTCCGGTCGAAATGGGGGCCAGTTCACATGGATGGATTCGGTCGAAATCGCCTCTCTCGTCGAGGAAATTTCCATTTGACCGGTGGATTGGCCTCTTGCTCAATCTGTGGACTCGTTCCGCTCCTTTGCCGGTCCATGCAGCGCGACCCTCCGACGGCCACGACGATGGGGCTGCACGCCGAAACATTACGAGGGCGATCTCCGGCAGGACAGCACCGGGCACCAGATCTGCTCCAAAGAGATCGTGCAAGATCACCACCGTCAGAGCCCGCCAGCGCACTGAAAGGTGCTGAAGAGGCGCAGGCCGACCGACGGCCGCGCGGGCCTCAAAGCCGTTCACTCCGCGCTGTAAAGGCATATGTGCGGGACGGGTTCCTGCCTGCTGAAGTGCTTGGACGTGCTGGACGTCGCGAAACCGACGATCACCTGCCGACAATTACCGTAGCTATCAAAGGTGCGGATCCTGATATCACGCTGCAGGCAATCTGCGACCGACTGAAAACCATGCGTGAGCGCACCCCTCGCGGTCGCGCCCGCTAGGAGCCTTCCTCAGTCAGAGTGCTACTGGAGCGCGCAAAAAAGCTGGGGCTCCTCTGAAGAAGGTACTTGTGTTGGCCTAACCAGTTGCCACTAAATCTAGAAAGTGCTTGCACGAATCTGCCCGCTCGGGCAATAGTCTCGAAAAATAACGCGCGGACACATAAAAAACGCGCCCACGGATCGGGGCAGACATGAGCGAAACAGATCAGGATCTAGACATCGCCATCGGGCACTATGCGGAACTTCTCGCATCGAACCTGCACGCCCAGCGAGCTGCCCATTTCCCTCCGGATGCAAAGAAGGTCATGCGCACTTTGACCAGCGGCGAAGCTGCTGAGCTTCTTGGCGTGGATCATACCTATCTTCGGAAGCTTCATCGAGAAGGAAAGATCGTTGACGTCGAAACGACGGCAGGAAGTCATCGCCGCTATACGCTCGACGATATCTGGGAAATCCGGCAGACGCTTGAAGGAAACGCAAAAAAGTCTGGAACTTACGTGCCTGGGCGTCGCGACGATGACGAGCTTCAAGTCATTTCAGTGGTGAACTTCAAGGGCGGCTCTGGCAAAACGACGACGTCTGCTCACCTCGCTCAACGCTTGGCGCTCAAGGGGTACAGGGTTCTTGCGATCGATCTCGACCCCCAAGCATCTCTTTCGGCTCTTCACGGAATCCAGCCAGAACTCGACCTTATGGAGGGCGGAACCCTCTATGATGCCGTTCGCTATGACGATCCGGTTCCGATCGCCGAAGTGATCCGCAAGACCTACATCCGCGGCCTTGATCTTATCCCGGGCAACCTTGAACTCATGGAGTTCGAGCACGAGACGCCTGCTGCTATCCAGCGAGGCGGAGCGAAAGCGTTCTTCGCGAGAGTTCATGACGCACTCGATAGTGTTGAAGCGAACTACGACGTTGTTGTGATCGACTGCCCGCCGCAGCTTGGTTTCTTGACGATGTCAGCACTTTCCGCGTCCTCGGGTGTCCTCGTGACGGTTCACCCGCAGATGCTTGACCTCATGTCGATGTCCCAATTCCTGCGAATGACCGCGGATCTCCTGGGAGTGATCAGGGATGCAGGCGCAAATCTGCGCTTCGATTGGCTGCGTTTTTTGCCAACGCGATACAAAGTCGGCGACGCGCCACAAACTGAAGTCATCGCTTTCATTCGCGGACTGTTCGGGAGGTCGGTCCTGACCAATCACATGGTTGAATCGACCGCAATTTCTGATGCCGGCTTGACCAAACAAACGCTCTACGAAGCTGACAAGAAGGACTTCACGCGTCAGACGTTTGATCGTGCGATCGAATCCATGAACGCAGTCAACGATGAGATCGCTGAAATCATCCAGAACACATGGGGGCGGAATGGCAAGAAAGCCTAAACTCGGCCTGCCGCTGCAGACCCTTCGCAACGCTCCTGACGCTCTTGAAGGGCGCCGACTGCGTGGCGGTGTATTTGAGATCGATCCGGCGCAGATTGTTACCGAAGGACGGTTGGATGACAGGCTTCAGATTGAAGTTGAGGGCCTGAAGAACTCTATCTCCAAGAACGGTCAGCGTGTGCCTGTATTGGTCCGCCCACTGGAAGGCGATCGCTACAACCTGATCTATGGCCGCAGACGCTTGGAAGCATGTCGCGAACTCGGTATCAAAGTTCGAGCCATCGTCACAGAGGTTGAAGGCGATCAAGCACTTCGAGATCAGCTTCTCGAGAACCAAGAGCGTCGTGATCTTAGCTTTATTGAACGTGCGCTTGTTGCGACGGCGCTTCTGGACGGTGACCATTTGGAAGGGGCTGAGCGCACCAATCGAGGTGTCGCCGAAGTCCTTAACCTCCACGAAGCTGGGGTTTCACAACTCTTGAGTGTCGTTCGGACGGTCGGCGAGGAACTCATCCAGGCAATTGGTGCGGCTCCCGGGATTGGTCGCCCGAGATGGGAAGAGCTCAAAAAGGCTTTGGGTGCCTACGACGGTGATCGAGACCAACTGCAAGCCGTAGCTCATGCAGCCAAGTCCGAAAGTTCCGGCTCGGTCGATGAGGTTTCTGAGCGTGCGTTTCTCGCAGTTCTAGCAGCTGCGAAGAGCGCAGAGAAGCAAGCAAGCCCGTCTAGGAAGGGCGTGCTTGCTTTGGCGATCCCCGGTGTCGGTGCTGCGACGGTCAAGACCGGCCGCCAAGGCAAGCAGCTTAAACTCGATCTGACTACGGACGAACCTGATTTTATCAGCTGGTTGGAGGGCAATGCCCCAAAGCTGATTACCGAACTTCATGAGCGCTGGAAGCGTTCAGGAGACTGAGGAAGAGCAACCAACAAGAAGGAGGCACGATACAGGCAAAAAGAAAAAGGCCCCGAGAAGCTAGCTTCACGAGACCTCTGTAAGGTTTCGCACCGGGATCAGCCCGCTACAAAATCTCAGTTTTCGCACTTCTGATTGTAGCGTTCTGGCCCCTACCCCGCAAGCGCAAAGCGATTCGCGGGCCGTAGAAATTTTGCCTTCGTGAACGTTTTCATGGAGTACACACCAATTTCACCGTTTAAGCGGCCGATGACACACGCCCATCTGCGTGTGATCGAGCGGCCCGAGCCATCTGTTCCGGCCAGACCCGTCAACAAGTGGGAACTCCTACGCGAGCTCTCCAAGGCGCAATCGGCCTTTGGGGTCTCAGAACGTGATCTGACTGTTTTGCAGGGACTTCTCAGCTTCTTTCCGGACGATGCGCTTGGCGGGAACACTGAGATGGTGGTCTTCCCCTCGAACAAGACGATCTGTGAGCGCCTGAATGGCATGCCCTGCTCTACGATGCGTCGTCACCTCGCGCGTCTTATTGAAGCTGGCTTGCTCCAGCGGCGTGATAGCCCCAATGGGAAGCGCTACGTCCGCCGGCACGGCGAAGAGCGCGTCGCCTTTGGCTTTGATCTTTCCCCGCTTTACTACCTGTCCGAGGAGATCGCACGGGCCGCAGAGGCCGTACGTGAGGCCGAGGAGTGTGTCAGGCGTCTGAGGGAGGTCGTGAGCCTCATGCGGCGTGATCTCGCGGCCCTAGCGGAGTTCGGAGACGAGATGCAGCCAGGCCTAGGCCTCTGGGATCAGCTTCGTGACGCGGCCGCCCTCACAGCGCGCGCGCTTCGCCGCAAGCTTTCCTTCGATGACCTATCGGCCTATCGAGCCGATCTTGAAACTCTCCTCGACCAAGCACGCAACGTCATTGATGGCCCTGAAACAGAAGAAATGAACACCAATGATGCCCGATTTGAGCAGCACCATCTTAAATCAAATAAAGAATCTATAGATTTTGATCCGGCTTCAGAAAAACGCAAGATCGTGATCCGCGTCTCAGATGTGGAAACAGATGAGCTTTTGTCTGAAGTGGAAAAACCAGTCACACTACGCGTGCCAAAGATCCCACTCCATTTGGTGATCGCGGCATGTCCGTCGCTCAAAAACTTCTACCAAAGTGAAATCCGACATTGGCATCAGCTCTTCGACGCCGCTTCCCATGTACGGCCAGCTATGGGGATTTGTGTGTCCGCATGGGAAGAAGCCCAACGGCTCATGGGGCCGGAACAGGCGTCAATAGTCATTGCTGCAATGCTAGAACGCTTTGCCGAGATCAGATCGCCTGGTGGATACTTGCGCGCTTTGACTGCCAAAGCTGCGGCCGGCGAGTTTTCCTGTGGGTCGATGGTCATGGGATTGATTGGGCGACGATCTGCAGCTTAACAGCTGTTAAGGTTGAGAGATTGCGTACTGATCCGCCACCGCGAGACAGGACTTTAACAGCTGTTAAAGTCCTGTCTCGCGAGCGTCAGAATATGAGAAGGAAAGGGTTGTTGGTTTGAGTGTGACAGGAAGTGTGATTGGAAGAGTGGCTTCCAGCGCCCGTCTTGGAGAAGATCTGATGGCGAAATCTGCCCAGAAAGTCACCCTGTCCCCGTCCCGGGACATCCCCTTCGACAAGCTCTTGCTGAGCCAGTCCAACGTTCGGCGCATCAAGGCCGGCATCTCGGTCGAGGAACTGGCCGCCGTGGCCCCTGCCCTTCTTGAACTTTTTGCCGAGGACGACATGACGCTGGAGCAGCTGATGGCCTTCACGGTCAATCCGGATCATGACCGCCAGGTTCAGGTCTGGGATGTGATCAAGTCGTCCTGGAACAAGGAGCCTTATCAGATCCGACGCATGCTGACGGAAACCTCGGTGCGCGCGTCTGACCGTCGTGCCGTCTTTGTCGGAGTCGAGGCTTATGAGTCTGGTGGCTGGAAGACCCTGCCCTGCTCGATGGTCTGGTCAGCGAGAAGCTTCAGGCTGAAGCCGAAGCGATCGCGACCGAAGGTTGGAAATGGACCGGAGTCTCGCTCGATCTGCCCTATGGCTACAGCCACGGTTTGCGGCGGCTGACCGGAAACCCGGCGCCGATGATGAAGGCGCGGCCCATGCCAATCTGCTTGCCGAGTACCGGGCGCTCGAGGAGGAATACGAGGACCAGGATGAATTCCCCGAGGAGATCGACGCGCGTCTTGGCGAGTTGGAAGTCGCGATGGAGAAACTCGAGGCCCGGCCGCTGATTTTCGACGCGGGGGAGATCGCACGGGCAGGGACTTTCGTGACGCTTGAGCGCTCTGGCGTGCTTGCAGTTTATCGGGGTTTCGTGCGGCCTGAGGATGAGCCACGGGCAGACGTCGACGTCCACAGCGGTGAACAGGCGGAAGACGGGCAGGGCGCTGCGCTTTCAGCCCCGAGCGCCGCGGAAGGTGTAGGCCATGGCACGGTGATCACCTCTGCCGGTCAGGCGCTTGCCGCCAACGAGCCCGACAACGAGGACGATGGTAGGTTTAAGCCCTTGCCAAAGCAGCTGGTCATGGAGCTGACGGCGCACCGCACCCTGGGCTTGCGCGAGGCAGTCGGGCGTTCACCTGAGGTCGCGCTGAGGCTGCTGCTCCTGAAGCTCGTCAATGACACCTTCCGGACATCCAATTCGGCCGACAGCTGCCTCGAGGCATCGGTGCGTCACGTCTACATGTCCGCGCAGGCGAGCGATCTGAAGGGCAGCGTGGTTGCCAAGCTGGTGGACGATCGCCATGCGGAGTGGGAAGCCGACCTGCCGCTCGGTGGCGATGCCGCTCTCTGGGACTATCTGGCTTCCCTCGATCAGGCGAGTCGGTTGTCACTCCTCGCGCATTGTCTCAGCTTCGGGATCAACGCGCTGCATGAGAAGGTGAACCCCTATGGTGCCGGTATCTCCGCCAGCGGTTTGACCCAGCGGATGACCCAGCCTGACTTGGTCGCACAGGCGGTCAAACTCGACATGGTCGAGGCGGGCTGGGAGCCGACGGCCGATACCTACCTGACCCGCTTGCCCAAGGTGCGGATCCTCGAGGCTGTGCGCGAGGCGAAAGGGGAGGGGACGGCGCAACTCCTCGATCACCTGGAGAAGGGCGAGATGGCGACCGAAGCCGAGCGTCTGCTGAAAGGCAGCGGCTGGTTGCCTGAGGTTCTTCGCCGTCACGATCTGGCAGCACTCGAAGGTGCGGAAGGGCAGGCGTAAATCTTTTACGTCCGATAATACATTATTGGACTTGTGTCCGAACTGGAGAATAGCGCGCTTTATACATACATTTGTCGATGAAAGCGCCGCCGTGCGGTAGTCTTGTGGCACGAGATACACCCGGCTTGATTGGACCAATGCCCACTGGAGGCTAGGACGTGTTGACAAAAGGGTTTCTGGCCATCTGGTGATCATGTTTCAAGCTGGTATCTGCGATGGAGACCAGCTTGGCACGAGAGCTGATGTCGGACGATGAGTGGATGCTCTTCGAGCATTTCATTCTGACGGTCCGCGCCCCGAATGGACGTAAACCTTTCACCCATCGTCTTGTTATTGAAGGGATTTTCTGGGTTTCACGGACTGGGGTAGTGTCGCAAAGTTACGGATTTCGGTTGCGTTGCTGGGCGTGTAGAACCAGACCCGACCCTTTCCCGAGACCGC
>NZ_JAUOSD010000032.1:0-33575 GCF_030548265.1 Marinovum sp. 2_MG-2023
CAATTGCTTCGCAGACTCCGGCGTCATGGCGACACGCGCCTCACCCTCAAATAATTCCCTCGGCGTCCCGATTTTCATCAGACCGTCCTCCATCCCGTAATGCGTTGATTTGGCTGGTGTTCAAGCCGGGTCGTTATCCGGCATGACCACCTTGCCCCCGGCCATGATCTTGACCCTGCGCACAATCTCGGCGTCGCGGTCGGCCTTGAACTGATCGGGGTTGCGGGCCGTCCAGTCATAAAAACCCGCACCGCTGCGCATGCCGGTGTGCCCCTTGGCAAAGAGCGCGCCAACCGGTGTTTCGCCCGGATCGGTGACGTTGCTGAGATCTGCCCAGACGGTCTTGGCCGCGTCGCCGTTCATCAGCTCGAGCCCAGCCAGATCGGCATGTTCAAAGGCCCCCATCGCGGGCAGCCGCGCAGCATAGCCCTTGCGCAGGATCGTGTCGCAGGCCTCAGGCGTGACCAGCCCCTGCCCCACCAACGAGGCGAACTCGCGCAGTACCGCGTGTTGGATACGTGCCCAGAGGAAGCCGGGAATGTCCGGGCAGAGCACCGGATCCTTGCCCGTCGCGGTCAGCAGGTCGGTAACGGCTTCGGTGACCCGGGCCTCGGTATCCTTGCCCGGCACGACCTCGACCAGCGGCACCAGGTGCGCGGGCTGGGCGTAATGCGCGATACAGAACTGCGCGGGTCGGCTCAGCGCCGACTGGATATCGCCCGCGCCAAGCGCGGAGGTGGTGGAAGACGTGATCGCCGTTGTAGGCGCAAGCGCTTCGGCGCGGTGCAGAAGTTCCTGCTTGGTTTCAAGCACTTCTGCGGCGGCTTCGATCACGAAACCGGCGTCCTTTACGGCAGCGCCCATGTCGGGTGTGGTTTCGATCCGGGCCAGGACCTCGTCCCGCGCGTTGCGCGAGACGAGACCTTCATTGGCCAGGAAATCGAAGGCAGCGGAAATGCGTGTGACAGCCTCCGGCAGTGCCTCGGGGCGGCGCCCCCAGAGAGACACCGAAGCGCCACCAAGTGCGAGGGACAGCGCGATCTGTGCGCCCATCGTCCCCGACCCGAGAACCGCGGCCTGCGGCAAAGACTTACCCGACATGGTGCCAACCCTCGCCTTCCTTGCGGATCAGGCCCTTTTCTACAAAGTCCTTCAGGCTTGCGTCGATCGACACCAGCGCGCGCCATTCGCGCACGACCTGCTGGTCATCGCAGCATTTGTCGCGCAGATCGGCAAAAGTGATGCCCGGGTTGGCCTTGATGTGTGTGATCATCGAGGCTTCGACCTTGTCTACCCGCGCGCGGCAGTTGTCGATCAACGCCTGAGTTTCCTCGGCGCCCTTCGGCTCATCATGGGCAAAGATCACGGTCTGCACATCGCGGTCCTTGAGGAAGGCTTCGATCTTGTCGAAGGTGGCGCGCATGGCGTTGGGGTCTTCGTAGAGGTACAGCACCGGGTTGAACGGCGGCAGCAACGGATCGGCGATGATCAGCGTGCGGGTTGATTGCTCGAAAAAGCCGACCTCGGCCATCGAATGGCCGACAACCTCGACGGTTTCGAGGACGATGCCACCGCCCAGGTCGATCTCGTCGCCCTCGGCAATGAAGTCGTCGATCCCGGCGGCGGTGGGGCCCATCCAGTCGAGGTATTCGGCTTTCAGGTCAAAGCTCTCGCCTTCGGGGAAGGCATGCACGATGGCCTTTGCATTCAGCATGTTGTCCGCCACCCGGTCGGCGCGGGCCTTGTGGCCCATGATGGTGCAGCCGGTCTCAGCCTTGAGCCAGCCATTGTTGCCGACGTGATCCATATGTTCGTGCGTCAACAACAGCAGGTCCAGGTCAGCAGGCTTCAGGCCCATTTCCTCGAACCCCTGCTGCAACGCGGGCAGGCCGCCGACAAGCCCGCTGTCGACCAGGGCGATCTTGTCGGCGCCACGAACAAAGAAGACACGGGTTGCGGTCTTGCCCTCATGGTCGCCGGGGAGGCCCATCGAAATGGTGGTGAAGGGGCCGGATTGGTAGCTGATGACAGATGCGCTCATCTTGATGGTCCTTGTTATTGTCCGATAAATTTCGAGTCGCGTTTCTCAATGAAGGAGGCGATGCCTTCCTTCCCGTCTTTGGTGGCGAACAGGGCGCCAAGCGCGCGCTGTTCAAGGGTCAGACCGGCGCTCAGCGCACAGTCCATCCCGTCGTCGATCACGCGCTTCAACTCGCGCAGGGCAACTGGCGCCTGGCCAGTCAACGCCTGGGCGTATTCCAGCGCGCGGGGCATCAGCGCATCGGGGGCGCAGCTTTCCAGTGCGATGCCATAGTCCACCGCTTGCGCCGCCGTGACCATACGGCCCGTCAGCATGATGTCCTTGGCGCGCATCGCCCCCACCACCCGCGTCAGGCGCTGGGTGCCGCCGCCGCCGGGCAGAAGGCCCAGCTTGATCTCCGGCAGGCCGACCTTGGTCTTTTCGTTGACGAAGACAAAATCACAGCACAGTGCCAGTTCCAGCCCGCCGCCAAGCGCATAGCCGTTGACCGCACATATGGTGATCTGCGGCAGATTGGCGATGGCGTCAAAGGTCTGGCGCGAACGGCGCTGAAACCCGTCGAACACGGTCTGGCCGACATTGTGATAGCCGCCGATGTCGGCACCGGCCACGAAACCGCGCCCCGTGCCGGTGATGACCAACGCGCGCACCTCGTCGATGCGGGTGGGCAGCGCGGCAGCATAGGTGCCGATGGCCTCCATGATCTCGAAATTCAGCGCGCCAAGCGCCTCTTCCCGATCCACTCGCAGCACCTCGACAAAGCCGTGCCGTTCCAGCACCAGGTTGGGATGCAGGCGGTCCTCCGTCATCAGATCACCCCCCCTTCGCGCAGCCGCGCCACTTCTTTTGCGCCAAGCAGTTCGGTCAGCACCTCTTCGGTGTGCTCGCCCACCGCGGGCGGCACATGGCGCAGGGTCACCGGCGTTTCGCTTAGCGTGATCGGGTTGGCAATGGCGCGGATGCGGCCCGCCTTGGGATGATCCATTTCCACCAGACGTGGCGATTTCAGGTCGATCAGCTCCTGCATCGCTTCGGCCGAGGTGCGGATCGGCGCGGCCCAGACATCAGCCCTTTCAAAGATCTCCATGATCTCGGCGGTGGTCTTCTGACGGGTCAGCCCGTCGATCTGGCGCTTGGCAATGTCACGTTCATGCCAGGGATCAACCTTGCCGAGGGTCTCGTCCCCCAGAAGCGCGCCAAGCTTGTCCAGCGGGCACATGGCAATCGCCACCCAGCCATCGGCGGTGGGATAAGAGCCATAAGGCGCGTCATTCCAGCACGAGGCCACGCCGGCCTCGGACCGCTGCAATTCGATACCCTGGTTGAGCACAGCAAAATTCTCCTGCGCCATGAGGTTCAGAGTGGCCGAATAGAGGTTGGTTTCCACCTGTTGGCCCACACCATGCCGATCCCGTGCGATCAGCGCGCCAAGGATGCCGATGGCCAATGCCTGCGAGGCGGCAAAATCGGCAATCGGGGTGCCGCATGCGGTGGGAGGCTCGCTCGCGCGGCCGGTGTTCTGCATCACGCCGCTCATCGCCTGGATCAACAGATCCTGTCCCGGCCAGCCCTTCTTAGCCAGGTAACTTTCCTTACCCCAACCAGATCCGGATGCATAAATAATCGTGTCGTTGGCTTTCTTGAAGTCCTCATAGCCAAGGCCAAGCCGGTCCATCACGCCGCTGCGGAAGTTCTCGACCACCACGTCGCATTCTGCCGCCAGCTTCATCAGCACCTCGCGGCCTTCGGGGCTTTTCAGATCAACGGTCACCGAGCGCTTGTTGCGGTTGAACGAGTGGAACGCCGCGCTGTCGCCGCCGACAAACTCGCCGATCATCGGCATCGAGCGCATCCATTCTCCTTTGCCGGGCCGTTCGACCTTGATCACATCGGCCCCCATATCGGCCAGCGTCTGAGTGCACAGCGGCCCCAGCATCATCTGCGTAAAGTCCAGAACGCGCACGCCATCAAGTGCGCCCTTTCCCGCTTTTCCTGTCATATCCAAGAACTCCGTTTTCGCCGCCGCAAAACCGCGGCCAGCATGTCGCCGGGCGAGTGCCTTGGCGATTCTGCATTTTTGGTAACACCATTTACCAATCAAAAAAAGGGCTTTTTTTGCAAGATAAATTGATTTACCAAAGTATGGCGACTCACCTCGACCAATGCCGCTCATTGCGGCCTTGGCCGGGTGATTTCCAACGGTTGCACGGGCTGGACACCCGCGCGCACCGTTCAACCAGCTGGAGGAGACAGCTCAATGACCACCCTTAAAATCACGCGAACCGGCGCGACCCTTGCGCTTGCGCTGACCATGACCGCCCCGGCCATGGCCGACACTTTTGCCTTTCGCGTCGGATCGGGCCACCCGGTTGCCGGCCTGTCGCACATGCAGGCGCTGGACGAATTCTATCTGCCCGAAGTGGCCAAACGTGTCGAGGAGCGCACCGATCACAAGGTTCGCTGGGTCAAAGCCTATGCCGGTTCGCTCGTGAAGCTTCAGGAAACCCTGGACGCGACACGCTCGGGACTGGTCGATATCGGTGTGATCAACTATCCGCACCAGCCGACCGAGCTGTTCACCCACAGCTTTCCCTTCTATTTCCCCTTCCAGACCGGCGATGCGGTGATGGCCACCAAGGCCGTGCGCAAGACGTTCGAGGATGTGTCCTGGCTGACCGAGGTCTTCGAAACGGACTATAACCAGAAATTCCTCGCCCTCGGCGCCAATGGCAACTATGGCGTCGGCGGCACCGTCCCGTTCAAGACCTTCGAAGACCTGAAAGGCAAAAAAATCGGCGCCGCCGGTCCGAACCTGAAATGGTTCGACGGCATCGATGTCACCACCGTGACCACCAACCTTGGCGAGGCATATAATGCTTTGAAATCCGGCGTTTATGATGGTGTGGTGATTTTCCCTGGGCCTTACCAGGCGTTCAAGCTGGGCGAAGTGGGCAAGGAATTCACCGTCACCAACTTTGGTTCGCCCTCTGCACTGTCGATCAACATGAACCTCGACAAATGGAACGCCACGCCGAAAGAAATCCAGGACATTTTCCTGGAAGTCGGCTTGGAATACGAGGAACGCGCCTCGATCCTGTCGAATGAGGACGACGCCGAAGGGCTTGCCAACTTGAAAGCCGAAGGCGCGACCATCGTCGAATTCCCGGTGGCGGAACAGGCGAAATGGGCCGAAAGTCTGGCGGACTATCCCAATGCCATGGCCGAAGAAGCCACATCGCGCGGCGCGCCGGGCAAGGAGATCTTCGAGACCTACGTCCAGAACCTCAAGGACCTCGGCTACGAATGGCCTTACGAGTATCAGTTCAAATAAACTGATGCTCCCCTGGTTCGGCGGCGCCCTCCCCTCCGTCGGACCATCCAAGGCCTGCAACCCAAGAGAGGTCCAGATGCCCCTGAAATCCTTAATCCACAGCCTCAACCGGATACTTTATATCCTGTCGGCCCTGCTGATCCTGCTGGTCACACTGATGATCATCACCGACGTCGTCGGCCGTGGCGTGTTCAACTCTCCGCTGACCGGCACCGTCGAAACCGTCAGCAACATCATTGTCGTGATCGCCTTTCTTCAGGTCTCATATTCGATCCAGACCGGCGGCATGTTTCATTCCACGATTCTGCTCGATGTGCTGCCCGGCCCGATGCGGCGTCTGTTCGTGGCATTGGGCGAAATGACAGGCGCGGCGGTCTTTCTCTGCATGGTCTACGCCTCGTGGGAGCCGACGCTCCACGCCTGGAAGATCGGCGAATACTATGGCGGCGGCGATTTCCGCTTTCCCGTCTATCCCGTGCGAAGCGTGCTGGTGTTCTGCTGCGGTCTGGCGGCGGTGAATTACCTGCTGCGGGCACTTGCCGCGCTTCTGGGCACCGCGCCCGACGATGACACCACCGTGGAGGTCTGAGAATATGTCGGAAATCACACTTGTCGCCAGCATGTTCGGGGCACTTCTGCTGCTGATCGTCGCAGGCTTTCACATCTATATCGCCCTGGCTGCCGTCACCATCGCCGGTGTCTGGGTCTTTGCGGGCAGTTTTGATCTGGCCATGTCGCTGCTATCGACCACGATGGTCGAGGCGCTGCGGGATTACGTCTTTGCGGTCATTCCCCTGTTCGTGCTGATGGGTGAATTCCTCGCCCGAAGCGGGGCGGCCACCGACCTTTACAAGCTGATGAACCGGGCGTTTTCCGCCCTGCCCGGTCGTCTGGCCGTGGCCACGGTCGCCGGCAATACGGTCTTTGCCGCTGCCGTCGGCGTCAGCATCGCTTCGGCGGCCACCTTCACACGCATCGCCTATCCCGAGATGAAGGCCCAAGGCTACAGCGATTCCGTTGCACTTGGCTGTATCGCGGGCAGTGCTTGCCTGGGCATGTTGATCCCGCCCAGCGTGCTGCTGATCATCTATGGCATGCTTAACGAGATGTCGATCGGCGCGCTTTTTGCGGCCGGCATCCTGCCGGGGCTGACGCTGGCCGGGTTCTTCTGCATCTATGTCCTTGGCCTCGCGATCCTGCGCCCCGCTTCGATGGGCGAAGTCGGGCGCGGCATGGCCAAGCCCAAGATCGCGCCGCTGACCACCTCCAACAAATGGGGCGGGCTCAGCACCATCGGCGTGATCTTCCTTGTGCTTGGCGGCATCTGGTTTGGCTGGTTCACCCCGACCGAAGCGGCGGGCATCGGCGCCATGCTGGGTTTTCTCGTGGCGCTTGGCAAAGGCCTGCGCGGCAAGGACCTGATTGACGCGATCCTGCACACCGGCCGGGTGTCTGCGCCGTTGCTGTTCCTGCTGATCTTCGGCCAGTTCTATGGACGCCTGATGGCCTTTGGCGGCGTTGTGGAGCTTCTGGATGCGACGATCTCGGGCTGGGGGTTATCGCCCGGCATGCTTTTGCTGGTGATGGTCGTGGTCTGGTTCATCATGGGGATGTTCATCGACTCGGCGTCGATCATCCTGCTGTCGATCCCGATCTTTGCGCCCATCGCCGTGGCCGCAGGGTTCGAGCCGCTACAATTCGCGATCATCGCGATTCTGGCGATCGAGGCCGGCATCCTGACGCCGCCATTGGGGCTATGCGTCTATACGGTCAAGGCGGCGGTGAACGATAATTCGATCACCCTGGGCAAGATTTTCCTCGGTGCGACGCCTTATTGGATCATGCTGCTCTTGCTGATTTTCCTGCTTGTATATGTGCCCGAGCTGGCCACCTATTTGCCAAGCGTGATGTAATCGGAAACAAACGATGGGCGGGCCTGCGGGGTCCGCCCTTTTGTCCGACAGGCGGGTGTCATGCCACCATCGGAAATACGGAAAATGCAAGGTAAGGGTCAGGCATGGTCACGAATTCGCAGATAGCCAAAGCCGCAGGGGTTTCTCCTGCCGTCGTGTCGCGTATCGTCAACGGAGACAAGACCCTGCGCGTCAGCGAAGAAACCCGCAAGCGGGTGCTCGAACTGGTCGAAGAGATGGGCTATGCGCCCAACGCCGCCGCGCGGTCTCTGCGCTCGGCCAAGGCCGGGATGATCGCCCTGGTGGTGCATGATGTCACCAACCCGGTTTACGCCGAGATCATCTCAGGCGCGCAGCACGCGGCGGCGGCCCATGGCAAGGCGGTCCTTCTTGGCGAAGCCTCGGGCGAAACAGATGGCGCGAAGCGGATCGAGGAATTGATTGCCGGAAACGGCATCGACGGGTTGATCCTTCAGGGCGCCGGCACCGCGATGGACAAGGCCCTGGCCCGTGCGGCCCAACGCAATGTGCCAACCGTTCTGCTTCAATCCGGCAAGGCACGTAACGCCACGCTACTGCGGTTGGATGACGAGGCGGCGGGGCGCCTGGCCACGCAACATCTGATCAATGCAGGCCATCGACAGATCGGGTTTCTCGGCGCTGACGATAGTCTGCAATTTGCCGGTTTCCGACGTCAGGGTTGGAGGCGAGCGCATTCGGAAAACGATATCCTCTTTGATCCAGCGGCCACGGAACTGGCCGCGTCGACCTTCCATGACGGCGCTGCGGCCATCGTAAAACTCCTCGACCGCAAGCCCAATCTGACGGCCGTGGTTGCCGCGAACGTCATCACTGCAATAGGCGCACTGTCCAAGTTGCTCGACCTTGGCTTCAATGTGCCTCGAGATTTTTCGATCATTGGCATCCAGGACGCGGAAATCGCTTCGGTTTTCCGACCGGCCCTCACGGTTGTGCGGATGCCGCTACACGCCCTCGGCGAAACAGCGGTCAACCTCGTCTGCCAAGGCAGATCCAAATCCGCGGAAATACTGCTAAAGGACATTGACTTGTCGGTTGTCCAAAGATCGACGGTCGCTCCCCCTCCCGATGCCGACGTATAAGATGGCGAAATCCAACATGGGTTCTGGTGTGCATGATCTTTGTGCGCCAGTGTTCGATCCACCTGGTGCATCGTGGCCATCGCACTGGGAACGGGTAAGTACCGACCGCGCAAGCATCCAGGTAGCCGACAGATTTCCGGGCGGGTGGTGATGGCGACCAATTTGTATTCTCGCATGGGTCGGAAACATGTTGACCCTTACCCGGTCAAGAAAATCTCCGGATAACGCTCGCCCAGATCTAATGCCGCTCCGACGGCGCAGTCCACGATATCTGTCTCCTGACGGGTCAGTGACCGGTGTCGCGGCCAGATTACGCCGTAGTCCAATTGCGTTTCCGGCCGCCAGCGAATTACACAGAGATCGCGCGTGTCGACGCCGGTCACGGTAAACGGGTCGACGACCGTAACCCCCAGCCCCTGCGCGGCGAGGTGCAGAGCCGAGATTCCGGTAGAGGTTTCGATCAAGGGCTGCAATTCGACGCCCTGCTGGATGAACCCCGCTTCTACCAGACCGCGAAGGCGCACCGAGCGCTTGGGAATGATGATGGATTCACCGACGAGATCCGAAGGTGAAAGTTCCTTGCGATTGGCGAGGGGATGGCCGTTCGACACGACCGCCACCGCAGACACCGTCGCAATCGAGCGGCTGTCGAGCTGGCCGTGATCCACCGGGAGAAGCGTGATACCGATATCGCTTTGGCGCTTGATCACCCAGTCTTCGATCACGGCCCTCGTCTTCATCTCGATCAAAAAGGAAAACCCTGGGTTCTCCGACACGAAATGTGCGATGGCCTCGGGAATCAGTCGGCTAAACACGGTCGGGCCTATGGCGCAGATTCGGACGCGCCTGCCCTGGTTGTCGCGGATGTCCTCGGCAATGGATTGAATGTCTTCGAGCAGGTCGATGGCATAACCTGTCCGCTCGAGGAACATCCGACCTTGCTCGGAGAGGCGAAGCCGTCGACCGACCCGTTCGAACAAGTCGAACCCAAGGTCGGCTTCGAACCCCGCAAGCATCTTGCTGACCGTTGATTGCGTAAGGCCAAGGTGATCTGCCGCCTCCGAAACACTGCCGGTTTCGACGATAGCGCGGAAGGCGCGAAGCTGACGCATTCGAATGTTCATTTCGGTCGTCCATATTCAATTTTTGACTTTAATAAGGTTTAAAAGTCATTTTGGCAATGCGTTCGTTTCGTGTACATTCGAAGTGGGCAAAGCTGACCCCGACTCAACTCAGGTCAGCGGCCCACGGAGGAGAAACAAATGAATTCAATCAAATCACTGATAGTGGCAGCCGTCGCGACGGCCGCATTCGCTGGGGCCGACGAAGCGCGAGCGGAATATCCCGAGAAACCGATCAACATGATCATCGGTTTCGCAGCCGGTGGCGGCACCGACCTGGCCGGTCGGGTTCTGGCCAAGGAACTCCAGGATGCAATGGGCCAGCCGGTCGTTGTCGTGAATCAACCGGGCGCGGCGTCGATGATCGCGGCGGCCAATGTCGCCAAGGCGCGACCCGATGGATATACGATCTGGTTCGGCTCGGCGGGCACGTTGGTCACCCAGCAGGAGTTGGGCCGGACGCCCATCGGCAAGGATGACCTTACGCTCGCCGGGCTTACCGGACACCTCGTTGCGGCGATTGGCGTGCCGGTCGATAGCCCTTTCCAGGCGGTGGGCGACATCGTCGCGGCTGCGAAAGAGAGGCCAGGTGAATTGCGCTGGTCGCACAACGGCGTCGGCTCGGCCTTTATGGCGATGGGCCAGGGGTTCGTTACCGCAAACGGCCTCGACGTTGTCGGGGTTCCATTCCAGGGTGCGGCGAACCTGCGCCAAGCGTTGACCGCCAAGCAAGTCGATTTCGGCGTTCTCAATGCGGGCGACCGGTTGCGGCTCGGCGACAAGGACTTTCGTATTCTCGGCGTGATCGCCAAATCGCGGGACCTCGTGCTGGACGACGAACTGAAGACTCTTGACGAAGAGGGTGTGGCCTTCATCGACGTGCCCTCGCCGATCGGCGTCTATGTGCCGGCGGATTTGCCGGAAGAGGTCGTCGCCAGGCTCTCAGATGCCATCAAGGTGGCGACGGAGAGCGAAGGTTTCATCGAGGGCATGGAGAACATCGACATTCCTGTGACCCATCTCGGTGCGGAGGACGCGACCGGTTATGTCGAGGAGATCCGGAAACATCTCCAGGAAATCCTGCCGCATCTTCGGGGCTGAAGAATTGATCGCGCGCCGCGCCAAGCGGCTTTCGCGCTGCACAGGAAGGAGACAGACATGAAGACGCTCAACTGGCTTCCGCCCGCGGCCTTCCTCGTATTTGGCGCGGTGTTTCTGGCAATGTCGCTACGGCTCGGGGAATCCTTCGGCGGCGGATATGCCCACAGGACCGTGCCCCTCTGTGTCAGTACCACCGTTCTGGTGCTGTCCGCCTGGCAAGTGTTGAAGGCACTACAGAACCCAGAGAAGGCCGACGACAACAAAATCGACCCGAAGGAATTTCTGCTCCATGCGCTGCCACTTGTCTTTTTGATGGGGCTCTACGGCGTGTTCCAGACATGGTTCGGTTTCATCCTCGCGAGCCTTTCCATCGGAATTGTCGTTTTCCGCCTGTTCGGCAACTCGTGGGTCAGCGCAGCCATCAACGCCGTCATAGCAACCACCATCTTCTACGCCCTCTTTTTCGATTTCATGAATCTCTACAATCCGCCGGGCAGATTGCTTGACCTGCCGGGTATTTTCTGAGGCACCTATTATGGATCTGCTTTACGGTTTCCTAACACTCTTCAGTGACCCGATGTCGTTGGTCTACATCGTCGTCGCCGCCATCGTCGGTGTGGTTGTCGGCGCGACGCCCGGCCTGACAACGGCCGCCGCAATCGCGATGCTTGTGCCGATCACCTTCTATGTCGATCCGCTCTATGCGCTCGCCGGTCTTTATGTAATCGGCAAAGCCGGTCGCTTTGGCGGCTCGATTGCGGCGATCCTTTTCAACACGCCAGGCACCGCCGCCGCCGCCGCGACGACGCTCGACGGCAACGCAATGAGCCGGAAGGGGATGCCGGGCAAGGCGCTCAAGACCGCTGCAATCTCGTCAGCGATCGGCGATCTAGTCGGCGATGCCCTCCTGATTTTTGGTGCGATCTGGATCTCTCAGCTCACCAAAAACTTCGGTCCGCCCGAGTATTTCGCGGTCTACCTTGCCGCCTTCCTGGTGATCAGCACCGTCATTGGCTCGTCCATCGTCAAGGGCTTTATCAGCACCGGCGCGGGCATAGTCGTTGCAATGATCGGGCTCGACCCGATGGACGGAGCGCCGCGGCTCGACTTCGGACTGCTCGACCTACAGTCGGGCCTTTCGCTGGTGCCGCTCTTGATCGGTATGTTCGTCCTTTCGGAAGTCGCGATCCAGATCGAGAACACAAAGCGCTCGGGTGGGACTGGGCGGATCGTGGCCGATACGGTTCCGGGCGGCGACCGGCTGACCCTGCCAGAGCTCCGTCGCATTCTGCCGATTATCGGGCGTTCGTCCCTTCTGGGTTCCGTCATCGGCATTCTGCCCGGCCTCGGCTCGTCGGTTGCCGCCTTCGCGGCCTATGGGACCGAGCGGGGACGCTCGAAAATCAAAGACCAGTGGGGAAGCGGTATCATCGAGGGTATCGCAGCCCCGGAATCCGCGAACAATGCTGTCTCCGGCCCGTCGATGATCCCGCTCCTTGCCCTCGGCGTTCCAGGCAGCACTATCGCGGCAATTCTGCTTGGCGTATTTCTGATACACGGCATCCCGGTCGGCCCTCAGATCTTCGATACTTCGGGCGAATTGGTCTACGCGCTCTTCGCCTCGGGAATCCTCGGGATCGCAATCTACTTCCTAATCGGCTTCTACGGCAGCACCTTTGTTGGTGCGGCCATTGCCAGGGTGCCAACCCGGCTGATCTATCCCTGGATCTTCCTGACCTGTTTCATTTCGGCCTATGCCGCGCGCGCCAATGTCTTCGACGTCTACGTAATGTGTTTTGCCGGGCTCTTCGGCTACCTGATGCGGAAGGGCGGATATTCGGTCGCGGCCTTTATCATCGCTTTCGTTCTCGCCCCGGGCGCGGAACAGGCATTTCGCCAGTCAATCATCCTTTCGAACGACGGGTGGATGATTTTCTTCCAGCGCCCTGTCGCCGTCGCCTTCTTTCTGATTGCGGCCATCGCCGTTCTGGCGGGGGCGTTCAAACAATTGCGCGCCCGCCGCTCCAACCAGTTGACCTAAGGAGAAGGCCCCATGCCTAACAGTTCCAGCCGTCCCAACATCCTGATCCTTTACCCAGACCAGATGCGCTATGACGCTATGTCGCCATCGGGGAATACTGTGGTCAGAACCCCTAATCTTCAGCGGCTCGCCGACGAAGGCATGACCTTTGATGCCGCCTTTACCTCCTACCCTTTGTGTTGTCCGTTCCGTGCCTCGCTGATGACGGGAAAATACGCGCAGGGTCACGGCATGTACCAGAACCACTTTCCGCTCCGCGCCGACCAGGAATTCCTGGCGGAGCGGTTGAAGGACACCGGGTATCAGACGCTCTACGTGGGCAAATGGCACCTGGAAGGTGGCCCGAAGCCCGGTTTCGTTCCTCCAGGCCGGCGCTTCGGGTTCGATCGGTTCGTCGGCTTCAACCGGGGTCACAACTACATGGACGGGATCTTCTGGCGCGACACCGACCAGCCCTACCGCTGTGCCCGCTACGAGCCCCATTTCCAAACCGACCACATGATCGAGTTCATCGACGAAGCGCTGGAAACGCCAGAGAATCCCTTCTTCGGTTTCCTCTCCTACGGGCCGCCGCATCATCCGAACGACATGCCGGAACACTGGCGCAAGATGTACCGGGAGAACGAAATCGAACTTTCGCCCGCACATCTTTCGCCCGAAGAGCAAAGGCGCATCCAAGAGGAACGGGTCTCCATCGATTGCAACGGAGATGCCAAGGCGGCGTTGAAGAGCAAGTGCAGCTACGGGGCAAAGCAGCCGCTGGAACCCGAAACACCCGAAGAACAACGCCGCTTCATCGCCGAGTATTATGGGATGACGAGTTGCATCGACTTCAATGTCGGTAGGCTTCTGAACCACCTTGACCGGCGCGGGATCGCGGAGAATACACTGGTGATCTTTCTCTCCGATCACGGCGACATGCTTGGCGAACACGGCTATTTCTGCGGTTTCAAACCCCAAGGCTACCGCGCGGCGATGCAGGTCCCATTCATTGCCCGCTGGCCGGGACGAATCGCGCCGGGGACGAGAACCGATGCCCTTATTGATGTTGGTCCGGACACGCCGGTGACGCTTCTTGACATAGTCGGCGGCAAAGCGCTTTCTGAGGCTCACGGGATCAGTTACCGCAGCGTTCTCGAAGGTGGCACGGGCGAGCGGGACGCCGTCTGGTACCAAACCTTCCGCATGGAGGACGGTGCGAAGGGTGAATACACGCCTGTCCCAGAGCGCGGAATTCGCACCAGGGACTGGCTCTATGTCCGCCAGCCCGCGCGGCGGAAGTTTCTCTTTGATCAGAATGCAGACCCGCAGGAACTGACGAATCTCGTGGGCGCTGGCCACGAGGCTCTGATGACGGAATTCGACGACCGAATTGCGGCCCACATGGCGGCCACCGGCGACGCCTGGGACTTGCACCTGAACTTCCCGCCGCCTGATTTCCTGTCGCACGGCGACGCCAAGCGTCACCTGGAGCAGGATCTCCTGCCGCGCGCGATCCTCGTGCCGTAACGCAAACGAAAGGCCAAGCCATGACCCGACCCAACGTTCTTCTCATCACCACCGACCACTGGCCCGCCGCCGTTCTCGGCTCGGCCGGTCATCCAGTGGTACGAACGCCCGTCCTGGACGAGATCGCGCGCGCGGGCGTCCGCTTCACCAACTGCTATTCCGAGCACCCGGTCTGTATTCCCGCCCGCCGCACGCTTATGACGGGCACCTCGGCCCGAGAACACGGTGACCGGATGTTCAACAGCCTGGGCGAAATGCCAGATCTGCCGACCATCGCACAAACGTTCCGTGATGCGGGCTACCAGGCCTATGCTGTGGGCAAGACCCACACCTATCCGCAAAGGGACCGGATCGGCTTTGATGACATCCAGCTCGATGACGAGGGTCGAACCCATTTCGGCGTCACCGACGATTATGAGATCTACCTTGGCGACAAAGGCTATCTCGGTCGGCAGTTCAGCCACGCCATCGGCAACAATGGCTATCACGCGACCACCTGGCATCTGCCCGAGGAGGCGCACGCAACGAACTGGGCGACCGACACGCTCTGCCGCACGATCCGCCGCCGCGACCCGACAAGGCCCGCCTTCTGGTATCTTGGCTATCGGCACCCTCATCCGCCGCTCGTTCCGCCGCGGCGCTTCTTGGATTTCTACGAGGGTGTGGAGATGGACGCGCCCTACAAGGGCGGTTGGTGCGACGGCGAGGACCTGCCAGTGATGCTTCAGGCCTTCATGAAGCGCTACAATCTCTCTTCTCGCGACACCGCTTGGGCGCGCCGGCACTTCTATGCACTCTGCACCCATATCGACCAGCAGATCGGCACAATCATCGGAACGCTCCGCGAAGAAGGTCAACTCGACAACACGATCCTGATGTTCACCTCGGACCATGGCGACAGCCTGGGCAACCATGGCATCTGGGCGAAGCAGAACTACTATGAGTACTCGACCAACGTGCCGATGATCTTGATGGGCCGGAAGGGCTGCGAGCGCACGGGTTTTGGTCGGACCGATGACCGGGTTACCTGCCTAGCCGACGTTATGCCGACGCTGCTCGATCTTGCCGGGATCGGCATACCGGATAGCTGTACTGGCGTCCCAATGGCAGGCGCGCCGAGGGGGCATGTCTACGGCGAATACGGCGAGGGCGAGCTTGCGAGCCGAATGATCCGGTCCGGTCGTCACAAACTGATCTATTACCCGGCCGGAAACATGTCGCAGCTCTTTGACATCGCGGCCGATCCCGACGAGCTGACCGACCTGGCCGGCGCATCAGACCACGCCGAAACGCGCGCGCGCCTGACCGGTCTGCTTCTCAGCGAACTCTACGGCTCGGATCTCGATTGGGTGAAGGATGGAAAACTTGTGGGGCTTCCGAACCGCACCTACCACCCCGCACCGAACCGCACGCTCGGGCTAATGCGAGGGCACCAATGGCCAGTGCCACCTGTCAATCCCGGCGGAACGATGAACTTCTTCCCGGAATCGCCGCAAGGGACGTGATACTCACGCGCTGGATGGGTGTGTCAAGCAAACGAGCTTTCTTATACATGTGAAAGCTTTGGACACTACCATCACAGGAGCGGCATCAAACCGCGACTGGTCCGCTTCGCGGAGTGGCCTTCAATATGTATGAAGCACTCGTTCTGATGGGCGGTGCAACCCCATCAGTTCCCAGGCTGCGCATTTCCAGCGTGGCGCGGAAAGCCGTGGTGCTGGAAGTCATCAAAAGCTGCATAGGGATCATCAAGAATCCGATAGGCCCCGCACTCGATTGGCAATCCCATAATAGGCAGCCTGCCCCCCCCCCCCGAATTTTGCCCACGCTTGGCCGAATTCGCGGGCGGGTAAGGGCGAGTTGGCAAAGCCGCGAGAAAATTACAGCTCCAGCGGAGAATCCGGATCGGCGATCAACGCGCTCAACAGACCGCGCCGCGTGTTTTCGGTGTGCTGGTTGATTGCCTCGCGCGCCGCCGCCGCATCGCGATTGCGCAAGGCAGCCACGATCATTTTGTGGTCCTCTTCGGTTTCCGGGGTCACATCGCGAATGGTCGCCCCCAAATGAAACAGCCGGGTGCATTCTTCGAGGTAGCCGACAATCAGCGCAGAAAGCCGCGGAACCCGGCTGCCTTCGGCGATGGCCGTATGGAAACGATTGTTTGCAGCCACGAAATCAATCACCGGCAGCGATTTGTCTTGGCCATAAGTTTGATCCGACAGCGCCTCCAGCGCGTCAAGTTCCGCCGCACTCATCCGGGTTGCGGCCATCTCTGCCGCCACCCCTTCCAGCGCCTTGCGCACCGTGAAAATGTCGGTGATGTCCTTCACCGTCACCGGCGTGATGCGATAGCCGCGACGCGGAAAGGCTTCGACCATGCCCTCCAACGTCAGCCGCGCCAGCGCCTCACGCACCGGCGTCTTGCTCATCGACATCCGCACCGCCAGTTCCTGTTCGCCTATGTCTGTTCCCGGACGCAGGGTGCAGGTGATGATTTCGTTTCGAAGGATGGCATAGGCCTGATCTGTCAAAGAAAGTGCCTTGCCACGAGGCTCAGTTGTCGCATTCTGGCGTCGTGTCATGCCTGTTCCTTCCCATTGCTGTGCACCGCGTCGAACATCCGGTTCAGCGCACGGTCCAGTGTGTCCAGCGCACAACCGTAATTCAGCCTGGCCCAGCCTTCCAGCCCTGTGCCGAATTCAATTCCGTCGCTCAGCGCAACCCGCGCCCGATCTAGAAAGAATTGCCCCGGCGGCGTCGGAAGGTTCAAGGCTGAAAAATCGATCCATGCAAGAAACCCGGCCTCTGCCGGGATCATTCGCGCTCCGGGCAGACCCGCTTTCAGACCCTGCATCAAATGCGCGCGGTTGGTTGCCAGCTGTGCACAGGCGGCCTCGCGCCAATTGGTGCAGCGCTCATAGGCCGCCGTCATCCCCGCCAACCCAAGGATATTGACGCTGTCGACCATACCCCGCTTGGAGCCTTCGAACCGGGCCCGCAACTCTGCATTTGGCACCACTGCAAAGGCGGTTTTCAGCCCCGGAACATTCCACGTCTTCGAGGCCGCCATCAACGTCACAGACCGCGCCGCAATCTCGGGCGAGAGCGTGGCAATGGGAATATGCCTGTGATCCTTCATCACCAATCCGCAATGGATCTCATCCGAAATCACCACCATGTCGTTTTGCACGCAAAGGTCGGCACGAAACTCCAGCTCGGACCGGGTATAGACCCGCCCGGTGGGGTTTTGCGGATTGCACAGCAACAAAGCCTGCGACATCCGGGCCGCTTCCTCCAGCCGGTTATCGTCACTAACCCAGCGGATGCCATTGGATCGTTGCTGGACCTCATGCGCGATCAATCCCCAATGCTTCGGGGCCGCGCGCAAGGGCGCATAGACCGGAACCTCCTGCATCGCCCCACCGCCGGGCGTGGTGGCGGCGGCAAGCGCCATATTGAAACCGGGTTCAACGCCGGGCAGAAACGCCAGCCATTCCGGCTTGATCGCCCATCCATGATCGCGCAGCAGCGCATGCACCAGCACGGCGCGCTGTTCATCCGTCGCACGACCATAGCCAAGCACGCCATGATCCAACCGGGTTTTGATTGCCTCGGCAATCTGCGGATCTGCGGCGAAATCCATATCTGCAACCCAAAGCGGCAGCACATCACTGTCATAGCGCTGCCACTTGTTGCTGTCCGTGCCGCGCCGGTCCGGGGTAGAAAGCAGGCTCATCCAAGCCCCCGGATCAATCCGCCATCCACCCGCAACATAGACCCGGTCACATAGGCCGCTTGTGTCGAACACAAAAAGGTCACAACCGCACCGAATTCCGCAGGCTGGCCGTAACGGCCCGCCGGAATGGTCTTGCGGCTGGCCTCTTGGACGGCGTCCAGCGTGGCACCGGACTTGGCGGCCTTGTTGCCGTCAAGCTCGGCCAGGCGATCGGTGGAAATCCGACCCGGCAGGACCATGTTGACGGTCACGCCATGCGGGGCCACCTCTTCCGCCAGGGTCTTAGACCATCCCGCCATTGCCCCGCGTACACCATTCGACAGAGCAAGGTTGGGGATCGGTTGCACCACACCCGACGACCCGATGGTCACGATACGGCCCCATCCCCGGTCGATCATTCCGGGCAGGGCAGCATCGGTCAGCGTAAAGACCGGCAGCGCCATCGCGTCGAACGCGGCCTGCCAGGCGGCGGCGCTTTGACCCATTGCCGGGCCGGCGGCGGGGCCGCCGCAGTTGTTGACCAGAATGTCGATCTTTTCTCCGGCCAACCGGTCCGCCAGTGCCGCAACGCTGGCTGCATCCGCAAGGTCCAGCGTCACGGCCTCGATCCCGTTACCGGGCGCGGTGCCGCGACGCGATGCGGCCAGCACCGATGCGCCTTCTGCGGCCAGGGCGGCGGCGCTTGCCGCGCCAAGCCCCCGACTTGCCCCCAATACAAGGGCCTTCTTGCCCGTCAGTCCCAGATCCATCAGTTCAACTCCTTCAATTTCCGGTCTTGCCGAGCCAGCAGCCTGTCCACTTCTGCCATCGCCAACGGCGCCAACCCGGCCCCCGGCGCGCGCAATGCGGGCGTGGCAATCGCCCCGCGTTTGGCCAGCACATATTTGCGCACCGCCAGCCCGGCTCCGGGCTGTTGTTCGTAGCGCACCAAGGGCAAATAGGCGTCAAAGATGTCTTGCGCGCGGTCGATCTCGCCCGCGGCCCCCAGGCGCACCACCTCGGCCAGCATTTCGGGAAAACCAAAACCGGTCATGGCCCCATCAGCCCCGCGCGCCATTTCCTCAGGCAGGAAAACACCGCCATTGCCGCAAAGGATCGAAATCCGGCGGCGACCCTCGGCCTCGGCCTTGCGCAGCGCGGTGATCTTGGCCAACCCCGGCCAATCTTCATGCTTCAACATTTTCACCTGCCGCACGTCGTCAATGATCCGTCCCAACACCGCATCCGAAATATGCACGCCCGTGGACAACGGAAAATCCTGCAACACAATCGGCACGCCAGCGCCCAGCGTTTCCGCAACCTGGGTGAAATAGCTGTGGATCTGCGGATCAGTTTTCAGGCTCGCGGGCGTCGTCACCATGCACCCGGCGGCCCCCATATCCATCACCGCCTTGCCCAACTCGCCAATCGCGGCAAGTCCCGGCGCAGACACCCCCACCACTACGGGCCTGCCTGCGGCGCGCGAAATCACCCGCGCAGCCACGGCGCGGCTTTCCTCCTGGGTCAGCTTTTGCGCCTCGCCCATCATGCCAAGGATGGTCAGACCCGTCGCTCCCTTGTCGAAATAGAAATCGACCACCCGGTCGAGACTGTCGAAATCGACGCCCCCCGCCGCAGTGAAGGGCGTGACAGAGATCACGAAAACGCCTTTGGCGTCCGAGGTCAGCAGAGGCATTCTTGTATTCCTTGTGCGTGAAACCAACTGCCAGAGCTGCGCGGCACAAACCGTCCGCTGCCAGGCGTGTTGAGGATGTTCTGACCGTCCCAGACCTCTGCGCCACGCAAAAAGGTGGCCGTAACGCGGGCGGCAAAGGTTGTGCCATGAAACGGCGACCAGCGCAGCCCATCCAGGGCGTCCGCTTCGTCAAATGTGACCTCACCGGGCTGAAGCACCGCGAAATCAGCGTCCTTGCCCACCTCGATCCCGCCCTTTTGCCCCAGCCCAAAGAACCGGGCCGGCCGGTGCGACAGCTGATCTGCGGTCAGCCGGATGGCATCCGCCCCGCGCGCAGTGGCCAACGTATAAAACGCCGGCAAAAGCGTTTGCAGCCCCGGAACACCGGCCCCGGCATCAAAGATGGACGCCGTCAGCTTGTTGTCGATTGGCCAGCTGGAATGATCAGACGACACAAAGGCCACCTGCCCCTCGGCCATGGCCTGCCACAGCCCCTCGATCCGACCAGCGCGGATCGGTGGATTGACCTTCATCCGCGCGCCCAGGGCTGCGCCATCGGCCGAAGCATCAAACCAAAGGTAATGCACACATGTCTCGCCCGTCGCCCGCACCCCCATCCCGGCAAAGGCCGCGACCTGCGCAAACCCTTCGCCACCGGTCAGATGCACCGGGTGGGCATGCGCGCCGGTGGCCTGCGCCAGCGCAAGGAGTTGCGCAGTGGCGACCAGTTCGGCGGCCATGGGCCGGGCCTCGGCATGGGCTTCAATACCGTCGCGCCCCTCGGCGCGGGCGGCGGCCATCCGCGTCAGGACAATTTCCTGGTCTTCGTTGTGCAACCCTAACGGCAGATCAGTGGGCGCCAGAACCTCCATCATGTCCAGCATCAGATCCGCCCCGATCCGGGGGAACCGGCTGGGACTGCTTTCAAAGGACGAAATCTTGAACGCACAGACCCCAGCGGCAATTAATGCCGCCATATTGGCGGTACCTGTTTCGCGCGTCGCCGTGCCATAAAGCGCCATATCGGCATGGGCCTGTGTGGCGATGGCGGCGGTCTTTTCTGCGAACCGGTCGATCCGATCCAGCGGCAGCGGGTTATCATAGGGCATATCCACCAATGTGGTGACCCCCCCCGCCAAAGCGCCGCGCGTGGTGTCGGCAATGCCTTCCATCCCCTTACAGCTGGTGGCATGGGTCTGGCCATCAATCACACCCGGAAGGATGAACCCGGTGCCGAAATCGCGCACCGCTTGTGCGTCTGGCGCCTCTGCGCCCTGACCCAGCGCTGCAATGTGCCCATCCTTGACGGCAACCCAGCCATTTTCCAGCACCGCATCCGGTGTGACAATCGTACCACGAAGAAGCAGGTCCATCTCAGGCTCCAATCTTGCCAAAGGCGTGATATTCAAGATCAAGCGCCGAAATCGCAGCCGCGACCGCCGCCTGCACCGGGTCGATCACTGGCAGGCCCAGCGCCTGTTGCAGCGCGGCGCGATGCCGCCCCATCCCCGCACAGCCAAGGATGATCACCGACGCGCCATCTTCGTCACGCAGCCTTTCGGCGGCGGCGTGGATCACCGCGAAACTTTCCGGACGATTGCCTTCGGCGACGCTCATCGAAATGTCTCGGTCCCCCGCCAGCCGCGCCCGGATCGCCAGCCGGTCAAGATGCGCAGCATGCCGGGCAATGGATGCCGACCCAAGCGAGATCACCCCAAACCGATCCCCCAATTGCAGCGCGCCGCAATACGCCGCCTCGGCAATGCCAATGACCGGCCGCCCCGGCAGGGCAACACGGGTTTCCCCCACCCCGGGATCAGAGAAACAGGCGACAACGATGGCCTCCGCCCCGTCTGCCCTGGCCATATCGGCCACCATCGGCGTGACCTCCGCCACATCCGCATCGCTTTCGATGCCGATCGGCGCGGCGGCAATTTCGCTGCACTGAATCACATGCGCCGTTGTCTGGCGCAGCACGGAGATACAGTCGGAAATCGACTCTGTAATGCTGGTTGAGCTGTTGGGATTAAGAACAAGAATACGCGGCATGGTGAACTTTCCTTGGCGCCCTCAGGCGCTTTGCATGACCAGATGGCCGGGCGCGATTTCGCGATATTGCCGCGCGGGCGGGCGGAAATCGGTGGCATGGATCGGGCTTTTCAGCTCGGTCACCTCAACGTGTCGACGCATCAACCTGCGGGCCGGATCCGGTTCGGGTACAGCGGCAAGCAAGCGACGGGTATAGGGATGTTGCGGCGCGGCAAAAATGCTGTGGCGCGGTCCGATTTCGACGATCTCGCCCGACAGCATGACCGCCACCCGGTGGCTGATCCGTTCGACCACCGCCATGTCATGGCTGATGAACAAATAGGCCAGTCCGAGATCGGCCTGCAATTCCATCATTAGATTGACCACTTGCGCCTTGATCGTGACATCCAGCGCCGACACGCTCTCATCGGCGACGATCAGCTTTGGTTTCAACCCCAGCGCCCGCGCGATCGAAATCCTTTGGCGCTGACCGCCGGAAAACTCATGAGGCCAGCGCTGCGCCATCGCCGGGTCAAGACCAACCCGGTCCAAAAGGCGCTCCACCTCCGCCGGGGCTGCCCGCTGTGACACCAATCCATGCGCGATCATCGGTTCGGCAATTGCTTCGCCCACACGCATGCGCGGGTTCAACGACGAAAACGGATCCTGAAAGATCATCTGCATTGACTGCCGCATCGGCACAAGGTCCGCAGCAGGAATCTCTCCCAGATCCCGACCGTCAAAAACGACACGACCCGAGGTCGGCGGCGTCAGCCGCAAAACCGACCGCCCCGTTGTCGATTTGCCACAGCCGGACTCACCCACCAAGGCCAGCGTTTCACCGGGAAAGACATCAAAAGACACGTCCTGCACCGCATGAACCCGTGCATGCACCCGACCCAGAACGCCTTTGCGCAGGTCGAACCGCGTGACCAGGTTGTCCACCTTCAACAGCGGCCCTTGATCGCGTTGCACCGTATCCCGCGCGGCTGGCGGCGCGGCGCCCTCTTCGGGATAGGGCCGCGGCAGGACGCTGTCGCCAAGATCACCAATCCGGGGCGCCGCGGCCAGAAGCCTGCGGGTGTAATTGGTTTTCGGCGCGGCAAAGATTTGATCCGTCGCACCGCTTTCCAACAATTTGGAGCGAT
This sequence comes from Marinovum sp. 2_MG-2023, assembly GCF_030548265.1. Lineage (NCBI taxonomy): Bacteria > Pseudomonadati > Pseudomonadota > Alphaproteobacteria > Rhodobacterales > Roseobacteraceae > Marinovum > Marinovum sp. 2_MG-2023. The sequence continues at coordinate 22,766 of NZ_JAUOSD010000032.1, forward strand.
ACATCACAACGGTGCGCTCTGCGATCTCGGCGACGACGCCCATGTCATGGGTGATGAACAGCACGCCCATGCCGTCTTCGTCCTGCAATTCCTTGATAAGCTCAAGGATCTGCGCCTGAATTGTCACATCCAGCGCGGTGGTCGGCTCGTCCGCAATCAACAGACGCGGCGCACAGGCCAGCGCGGTGGCGATCATCACCCGCTGCAACATCCCGCCGGACATCTCATGCGGAAATTCGCTCGCGCGCCGCGCCGCCGCCGGAATGCGCACCCTGTCCATCAGACGCACGGCCTCGGCTGTGCCGGTGCGACGTGACATGCCCCTATGCCGGATTAGCGGCTCGGCAATTTGGCGACCCACGCTCAGAACCGGATTGAGCGACGTCATCGGCTCCTGAAAGATCATCGCAATATCGTTGCCGCGAATTCGCTCCATCTGGCGCTCGTCAAGATCCAGAAGATTCACGCCGTCAAATTCGATGACCCCACGGGCCCGCGCCAACCTGTCGGGCAGCAACCCCATGACAGAAAGCGCCGTCACGCTTTTGCCGGACCCTGATTCGCCGACCACGGCCAGCGTCTGCCCCGCGTTCACATCAAAACTGACATCATCGACCACAGCGTTCCAGCCATCCGGCGTGCGGAACTCGGTCGAAAGGCCAGAGATCGAGAGTAATGGCATGGTCTGTCCATCAAATAGTTGTTGAGGGGATTTACAGCCGATCAGCGATGTGGTGTCAATTCAAAATATACCTCGGGATATATCACAAAAACAAAAACGAGAGCTGACATGCCCACGCCAGACGCATCTATACGCCGCAAAGTGCTTGTGACGCCATCAGAGCTGAACGACATGATGACAGGGGCCAAGCCGCCCACCGTTTTCGCGGTGCAATCCGAAAACCCTTACACCGCGACCTCGTCCCGTGTGGGCCGCTGGATTCCGAGCGCGATTGACGTCGAGGCTTATACCGATTTCGCTGCCCCCGCCGCGCCCGACCTTGGTCAACGCCCCCTGCCCGAGGGCGCCGCGTTTCAGGCGGCGGCACGCAAATGGGGGCTTCAGCACGACAGACCCATTGTAGTTTACGACGTTGAACGTGCGATGACGGCGGCGCGCGCCTGGTGGGTGTTGCGCTGGGCCGGGCTTTCGGATGTCCGGGTTCTTGATGGCGGCCTTGATGCCTGGGAAAAAGCCGGGTTCTCTACAACGCAATCCTCTGAAATACCTCAACAGTCCGACATAACTCTGACCTTTGGTCATATGCCGGAGCTGGGTGGTGACGCGGCGCTTGGCATGGTAGAAACCGGCGTTCTGCTGGATGCGCGCATTCGGCCGAATTACATTGGCGGCGCCGAAAAACACGGCGACCCCAGACGCGGCCACATCCCCGGCGCACTCAGCGCGCCAGCGCCGGACAACTTTACCGACGAGGGCCCGATCACCAACAGCGAAACGCTGGCGGAAATGTATCGCGGGCTTGGCGCAACCGACGGGACAGCCGTGGGGGTGTATTGCGGCGCGGGCATGTCAGCGGCGGTCACCGTGCTGGCGCTGGCTTCTATCGGTGTCGAGGCTGCGATGTACCCGGGATCGTGGTCGCAATACATCAACCAACCCGACCGACCGGTAAAGCGTGGCCCATTTCCGTGATGGCATAAAATTTCACCACCTGCACCCGCAATGCCCAGAACCTTGGCACAACGCCATTGACACGGCTTGATACATCAGAAGATCGTCAATTTATGCAAAACAAATATTGCACGAGATATATCAGTTGACGCAAGGTGATTCCAGACGCGGACGACTCGAACGCGCAAAATGGGCTGAAGCCCGTCCAACACAGGAGTGAAACATGAAACTGATGCGCAGATTGTTCGGAGCCATATCAGGCGCCGCACTGGTGCTGGCGACGGTGCCCTTGGCCGCCCCCCAAGCCCAGGCGCAAGAAGCCTCGACCCTGGTGATCGCGGTTCCCTCGGATCCGGCCGGCCTTGAACCTGGACTCAACAAAGCCGAACCCATCGGGTCGGAAATCATTCTCAATGTGTTTGACACATTGGTCGCCTGGAAGGCGCCCACCTTCTCAGAACTCGAAGGACGCCTTGCCACCGATTGGGGCATTTCCGAGGATGGCAAAACCTTTGCCTTCACCCTGCGGGAGGGCGTAACCTTTCACGACGGGACCGCATTTGACGCCGAGGCGGTGAAATTCTCGATCGAACGCACATCGGACATGAACCCCTATGTCGAGGCTACGCTGGGCCTGATCGAAAACATCGAAACCCCGTCGGCAACCGAAATCGTCATCACCCTTTCGCGGCCCTATCCTGCCTTCCTGTCCATCCTGGCCCAGCCGCAATCCGCTATTGTCAGCCCGACAGCCGTGGCCGAACTGGGCGATGGTTTTGCCGATGCGCCGGTCGGCACCGGGCCGTTCAAATTCCGCGCCTATCAGGCCGACACACGTGTTGTTCTGGATGCAAATGCGGATTATTTTCGCGGCGCACCCCAGCTGGCGCGTCTGATCTACACCATCATCCCCGAGGCATCGACCCGGCGGCTAGAGCTGGAAAACGGCGGCGTGGACATCATCCAACAATCCGGCCAGCTGTCTGCCGTGCCATCCGAAGAAATGGCTGCCTTCGCGGAAAACCCGGATATCCAGATCCTGGAAAGCCCCTCTCAGATCATTCGCCAGCTGGAATTCAACAACTCACTGACCGAAGGCCCCTTTGCCGATGCGCACGTGCGCCGCGCCGTGGCCATGGCCATCGACTATGACGGGCTGCTTAACGGTGTTTTTGATGGCACAGCCGAACGGGTCTATGGCCCCCTCACTTCGAACAGTTGGGCCTTTGACCCGGCGGTCAAGGATCTGGTCCCGTCATACGATCCCGAAGGTGCCAAGGCGCTTCTGGCCGAAGCGGGTGTCGACCCTTCGGATCTGAGCGTCAAACTCTACAGCTTCCAGGGCGCGCTCTGGGGCGCGGTGGCAACCTTTGTTCAGGCCAATCTGGCGGATATTGGCGTCGACCTTGAAATCGCACAAACCGAATTCCCCTCTTACCGCGCGCTGCATGTGGCGGGGGAATGGGAAATGGCGTTGGACGGACGGCAACCGTGGTACAATGACCCGGACGCCCATATGACCATCGGCTATCTGTCGTCGCTGAAAAACAGCGCCATGACATTCCGCATGCCGGAAAACGCGGCGCTGGATGCCAAGATCCTCGAGGCCCAGGGCGAGGCCGACATGGAAACCCGAAAGGCGCTCTACGGCGAGATCCAGAAACAGATCGTTGAACATGTGCCCGGCGCCTATCTCTTCAGCCCCAAGTTGATTGTGTTTGCCCGCTCCAACGTCGACGGGCTGGTTGTCAACAGCGCCCCTCCCTTGAACGAATATTGGAGCGTCTCGAAAAACTGATCTGACTTAGTTTGATTGCAACGTCACGGCCCAGGAGCAATGCTCTTGGGCCGTTGACCCCCACCCTGACCGGATAGACCGATGTTAGCCTTTATCGTGCGGCGTCTTTTGTCGCTCCTTCCCGTGCTGGCGCTGGTGCTGGTGATCGTTTTCCTGTTGGTGCGGTTGATCCCCGGAGATCCGGCGGTAACGCTTCTTGGCCCCGGGGCCACCGACAGCCAGATCGCCGCATTGCGCGCACAGTTGAATTTGGACGAGCCGCCGCTGATGCAGCTGTGGCATTACATGGCCGGACTGGCACAGGGCGATCTCGGGACGTCGTTGAAATCCGGGCGGCCGGTGCTGGGTGAAATATTGCTGCGCCTGCCGGCAACCTTGGAAATTTCGGTTGCGGCGGTGCTGGTCGCGATCATTGTCGGCACCCCCATCGGAGTGCTGTCCGCGACGCGCGCCAATTCGGGCTTTGATCACGGGGTGCGCATTCTGTCGCTGACCGGTGTGTCGATGCCAGCTTTTCTGCTGGCGCTTTTGCTGCAACTGATCTTTGCCACCTGGCTTGGCTGGTTGCCGGTGTCGGGGCGCATGTCCAGCTATCTGTTTGTCGATCATGTCACCGGCTTTGCCATCATCGACGGCTATCTCTCAGGCGAGCCGGGCGCGGTGAAAAGCGCGCTGTTGCACATGATCCTGCCTGTGACGGTGCTCGCCGCATTTCTCGCTGCGACGCTGGGGCGCTTCGTGCGCTCGACCATGCTGGAAACCCTGAGCGAAGATTACGTGCGCACTGCCCGCGCCAAGGGGCTGAGCCGCCGCGAAGTCATCTATACCCATGCGCTGCGCAATTCGCTTTTGCCCGCCATCACCGTGGTCGGGCTGAAGTTCGCGGAAATGCTGGGCGGCGCCATCCTGACCGAAACGATTTTCTCCTGGCCGGGCATCGGGCGTTTCATGTTCGAAGCGATCCGCAACCGCGACTATCCGGTCATTCAGGGCGCAACGCTGGTTTTCGCGCTGCTCTTCATGCTGACCTCGATTCTGGTCGATATCCTGTACGCTGTGGTCGACCCGCGCGTGCGCCGCAAGATGAACTGAGGGGCGAGCGATGAAAGATCTGATGCATTTCCTGCGCCGCAACACTCTCGCCGCTGTCGGGGGGACGATCCTCGGGCTTTTGTTGCTGGCGGTGCTGGTCGGGCCGTACTTTGCGGCCTCGCCCATTGCGATCGACATGCAGGCAAAACTGCTACCGCCCGGCCCCGGACATTGGCTGGGCACCGACAGTTTCGGGCGCGACATGCTGGCCCGTATCCTGCACGGCGGGCGCTATACGCTGGCCATCGGTATTCTTGTGGTTGGCATTGCCTTTGTCATCGGGGTGTTTTTTGGCGTGATCGCGGGCTTTACCGGCGGATGGATCGACACGCTGATCATGCGCTTTGTCGATGCGATGCTGTCTTTCCCGGCGCTGGTTCTGGCGATTGCGCTGGCGGCGGCCTTTGGGCCCAGCCTTGAAAACGCGATGATTGCCGTGGCCATCACCCTTGCACCGCAATTCGCCCGCGTTGCGCGATCCCAGGCCCTGGCAGTCTCGGCCCGGTTATATGTCGATGCGGCCCATGCGCTGGGCCTGCCGCGGCGGCGCATTCTCTTGCGCTATGTTGTGATCAACGCGATTGGACCTTTGCTGGTGCAGGCCTCGTTGAATGTGGGCAGCGCCATCCTTCAAACCGCCAGCCTCGGGTTTCTTGGCCTTGGCGCACAGCCGCCAATGGCGGAATGGGGGGCGGATGTATCGGCCAACTTGGCCTTTGCCCGGTCAAGCCCATGGACCGCGCTTGGCCCCGGCTTTGCGATCCTGCTTGCTGTTTTGTCCTTCAACCTGATCGGCGATGCGCTGGCCGATTGGTTCAATCCCCGCCGCCGGAGCCAAATCGCATGACCCTCCCCAAGATCCCCACCATCGCGCTGGAAAAGGTCGATTTCCTGCCACCCAACCGGGTGACGGATGATTGCAGCATCCTGACGTTGAAATCGCTGGTGCTGGAACCGATGCTGCGCTGGCAGGACGGGGCCATCTGTCCGGGGCTGTTCGCCAAATGGGCACTGGACACAACCGGCTGCCGCTGGACCCTGCGGTTGGCCCCCGGCAAATGCTATCACGACGGCACCCCGGTGCTGGCCGAACATGCGGCAGGGTTCATCACCCGCATCCTGAGCTCGCGTGACATGTTCGGAATGCCCTGGTCCTATGCCCGTTATCTGGCGGGCGCGGCAATCTCTGCCGAGGGCGCAGTGCTGACAATCCAAACGCCAAAACCCTTCCCCGATCTGCCCGAAGTTCTGTCGGAATTCTATCTGCCAAAGACGGATGCCCAGGGCCGACCAGTGATCGGCACCGGCCCCTGGCAGGTGCGCGACTTCACACCGGGGGTCGCGGTGACGCTTTGGCGTGCGAAGGATGATCGCCACCTGCGCTTTGTCGCCATCCCAAAAGCCGAAGACCGTCATGCCGCGCTTGTCGCAAAGGACATTCAGGCCGCAACACATATGGAACGGCTTGAAACGCCGATACATGGCATCGCAGGTTTCGAATGGCAGACCCAGACCAGCACCCTGTCGGTCATGGCCTATCTGAACGGAAATGCCGGCGCCTTTGCCGACCCAGAGGCCCGGCACGCGGCAAATCTGGCCATCGACAGGACACGTATGGTTCAGGATGTCATGGGCGGGCTGGCCCGGCCGTCGGACACAATCGTCAGCCCCTGGCACTTTGGCCACAAACAGGCCGGGCTGTTGCCACTCCGCCATGATCCCGATACCGCGCGGCGTCTGTTGGACCGTGCCCAGGGACCGCGCCAAATCACACTGCGCAGCCCAACCTATATGCCGGAACGCGCCCCCGAAATGGCCCGATTCATGGCCGATGCCTGGAACGACGTCGGCTTCGAAACCCGGATCGAAATTGCCGAAGACCGCCCGCAATACGCCCGCGACATCGGGGAAAAACAGATGGGCGACGCGGCAATCTTTGACAGCTCACCCCACAGCACCTTTCGCGTGCTGGATGACAAGATCTCTGCCATCAGCCGCGCAGTCTGGTGGCAGGGCGTGACCAACGATGCTGTCGACAAAGGCTTTGAGCAGGCGCGTCACATCCTTGACCTGCCGACACGGGCCCGGGCCTATGGCACAATCCTGCGCCAGCTTCAGGATGCACCGCCCTGGGTTTATCTCTTTCATCCGGTTCTGTGTCTCGCACATGTGCCCGCGCTGACCGGCCTTCATCTGGATCACAAAGGCATCATGCGGATCACCTGATCCGCCCGCCCCATGACAACAGGACATGCAATGCAATGCAAAAAGAATGCGCGATAACCTTTTATTACTACGAAGATATCCATGCGGTTGCGCCGTTTTACGAAGACACCCTGGGGTTCGAACTTGTGCTCGACCAGGGGTTGGCGCGGATCTATCGGATCGCCGACAATGCCTATTTCGGGATTGTCGACGGCACCAGGGGCCATCTTGCTCATCAACCGAAAAGCGCCGCGTTGCTGACCGTCGTCTCCGAGGATGTGCCTGGCTGGCATGCGAAACTGAAAGCCCTCGGCGTGGCCAATCAATCCGACCTGCTGCGCGGCACCTATTGCGAACATTTCTTCTTTGAAGACCCCGCAGGCTACGCAATCGAAATTCAACGTTTTCACAACCCAGAGGTTGCAAAGCTGTTCAAATGAGCCAGACACCGATCTTGTCCAATGGGCAATCCCTGCCCGAGTTCCTGCCCAGACTGGTGGATTTCACCCACGAAGACCGCGCCGCCAAGGGGTTGCGTGTCTTTGCAGAGGGGGCAGCGCCAGATATCACAGTGCAATTCACCGCATTTGAAATGGTGTCCATGCACCGGGCGCAATTGCTGCATGCACCACGCGGCGGGGGCAAGACGGTGTTGGCCACGCAATTCGCAGCCGCGTTGCCAGACGCAATGGCCGCGACCCCTGTGCGGAACCCGGCGGCACTCACCCGCCCGGCGATCCGCAACCCGGAAGGCCTGTCACTCCCGCAGGTGTGGGAGGTGGGGACGCCGCAGGTTCTCACCTCCTCTCCGGGGCAGGGAAAATTCACCCTGGCCCGGGCCGCCGTCCATGAAGGCCCAGTGCTGCTCATTCTGGACGGCATAGAGCAAGAAGACGACGCCTCGGCGCTGGTGCAACAAGCGATGGATTGGCTGACCCGGACCGCCAGCGCGCGTTTGCTGATCCTCTGCGAAAGCGCTGCACTGGAAACCATCCGCCCGCATCCCGATCTCAGGGCGCACCGGCTTCTGCCCCTGCTTGCCCCCGAACGGGCGCAGGCGCTTGCGCCCCTCGGCATCCCGGACCCCGTGGCCGATTCATGGGCCGAACCGGGCCTATGGGCAGCCTCGCTGCACCAAGGTCACGCGCTGACACTGGCCCAGGCCGCAGCCTCTGATCATCCAGCGGATTGGCTGGCCGAGGCACGGGACGCCGCCACCCTGGCGCAGTTGTCGCCCCAGGACATCGCGCAACGGGCTATGGACAATCCGCAGCGCTGGAATGGCCCGCTTCGGCATTTGGTGGCCCAAGACCCGGCCGAGCCTGATGCGCTGGCGCGAGCACTGATGGAAACCTTGCCCGAAACCGGAACTGACACCGGCGGGCTGTCGCGATTGCTGGCGGCGGCGGACCTGACCATTGGCCAAAACGCGGCGGGCCAAACATCCGGTGCAGCAGACATCTCTGCCGCCCTGGCCGCGATTGTCGAACAGGGCCGGACCCCCGCGATGCTGCGCCGCCGTGCCGGGGCCGCTCTGGCGCGCTTGGGCGATCCCCGCCCGCTGCAGGCTTTGACCGACATTCCCGCCGGACGCTATCGCATGGGCGGCGATCTGCACCCCAATTCCGCACCGGAGCATTTCGTCGATCTGGCGGCTTTTCACATCGGCGTCTATCCTGTGACCTGCGACGCCTTTCAGCGGTTTGCCACCGACACCAACCGCAATTGGACATCGCCACCAGAGCGGCGCAACCACCCGGCCACCGATCTCACCTGGCACGATGCGCGGGCCTATTGCGATTGGCTGACCCAAGGGTGGCGGCGCACCGGCCAAATCACCCCGACCGAGGTCGTTCGCCTGCCCACGGAAAGAGAATGGGAGGCGACGGCGCGAGGCCTTGACGGGCTGATATGGCCCTGGGGCCAAGAATGGGCCCCCGAACACGCCAATGACGAGGTAACAGGTTTCAACGACACCTGTGCTGTGGGTCTCTTTCCCGAAGGCGCGTCACCCTTTGGCTGTTTCGATATGGCCGGGCAGGTCTGGGAATGGTGCACCACGCTTTGGGGCGACGACATGACCGCCCCCGGTTTTGCCTTTCCCTGGGCCGAGGATGGACGCGAGGCATTGGATGCCGCGCCACAGGTGCGCCGCGTCCTGCGGGGGGGGTGCTTTTCATCCGGGCGGGTCAAGGCAAACGGCATCTATCGGGGCAGCCTGGAACCAAACGGCTTCTGGCGCGGCAATGGGTTCAGAATCGTCGTTGCCTGATCGCCAGACTTTTGTGTTTGCGGCAATATCGTTCACTGCTGGGTGTTCGGTCGCCCATCAGTTTGTCGCGACGGAATTGTGCGGCTGAACCGGCACCCAGATAGAAGCGAGAGAGTTGGCGAAATGGGGTCATATCCGGCGTCGCCAGGAACCGCGTCACGGCAGGCTAGACCCGGCAACATCACACCCGTTAACGTGACAACACCTCTCCGGCAAACCCGGGGCGTGTGTGGATACCCCCGGGTTTGCAAGCTGGTTTTTCGACGGTTGGGCTGGGCTTCAATCGGTCGTGTGTCAGGCCTCATGATGTGGCTGGTCTGACGCCACGGGCCGGTATGCTGTTCGGAAGGCGAGGCCCACATCGGTTCAGAGAGCTATGACGCTCGAGCCCCGGGACTGGGTATCCCCACCTTGAACTTTGAAGTCCGTGTCGCTTACTCCGTCGGTCGATCACCTTACCCAGGCCTTGCGGCCATGCCGCTTCCCTGTCTTTTCAGATCAGGGTCACGCCATACTGTAATTCTCCTGTTTCGTTGTCATCGCCCAGATCATGCGGGCCATCTTGTTTGCCAGTGCCACTGCCGCCACCATCCGTGGTTTGCGCGCAACCAGGTTGGCGAGCCAGCGATTGGCGCTGCCGCCTTTGCGCACGACCCAGCGGATCACGCTCATGGCGCCGACAATCAGGAGTTTGCGGATGTCGCATTGCCCCATCTTGCTGACAGCTCCGAGCCGGGCCTTGCCCCCGGTGGATCGTTGCCGCGGTACCAGGCCAAGCCATGCAGCAAAATTGCGCCCGCTGTCGAAGGTCGAGAGATCCGGTGCGAAGGCGGCAATGGCCCCCGCAGTGACCGGCCCCACGCCTGGCACGGTGCAGAGCCGCCGCAACTCCTTGTCCGTCTTCAAGGCTTGCTCGAGCTCATCGGCCAGTTGCTCGATGAGTTCGGTGAGGCGGCCGATCTGGTCAAGGTAAAGCAAGCCCATCTCGCGCACTGGACTGGGTAAATCCACTTCAGGCTGAGCAAGCGCGTGTTCCAGCAGTTTCAAGCTCGCCGGACCCTTGGGTGCCACGAGGCCGAACTCAGCCAGATGTCCCCTCAACGCGTTGATCAATTGGGTCCGCTGACGCACAAAACACTGATGTGTTCGGAAGGCGACGGCGCGCCCTTGTTTCTCAGCGCTCTTCACCGCCACGAAGCGCATGCTCGGGCGGCTGGCTGCTTCGGCAATGGCCTCGGCGTCGGCACGGTCATTCTTTTGGCGCTTCACGAACGGTTTCACATAGGCAGCAGGGATCAACCGCACCTCATGGCCACAAGACAGGGCAACACGGGCCCAATGATGCGACGTCGCACAGGCCTCCATCGCCACGACACAATGCGCTTGCTCCGCCAAGAGCTGATATAGCCGTAGTCGCGACACCGACCTGTTAAAAACAACAGCGCCGTCCGCTTTGACGCCGCAAACTTGAAAACTGCCCTTGGCAAGATCAATCGCCAATATGCTAATCTCTGACATCGAGGCCTCCCTCGGGTTGGTTCCTACGAAACCGTTATGGCACATTCGATGCCGTCGGGTGCGGGCATCCACCGCATCAGTTCACACACCTTTCCAGAGAGTGCTTTGAACTACGCGAAGCCGGACTTCTCTGACCGGTCAAACTGACCTTTCCGGATCATATGCGCGACTTCAATCCCGGCAAGAGTAGCCGAAGCTGAATTCAGCGATTTGAAAGTCTGCATCGGCCGGAAAATTTTTTTGATGAACCGAAGATCCTGCTCAATGAAATTGTTGAGGTATTTCGTACGCC